>CANGCI010000005.1 GCA_947451995.1 Comamonadaceae bacterium
ACGCAGCCTGGCGGCACGCCCATTCCCGCGGAATTGTTCGAACTATTTCCTGTCTTGAAACAAATGCTGCACCGCCGTGGCGGTGACCTGTCGGGCGGACAGCAACAGCAGTTGGCCATTGCGCGCGCTTTGGCCGCCAAGCCCAAGTTGCTGATTTTGGATGAGCCCACAGAAGGCATTCAGCCCAGCATCATCAAGGACATTGGCCGCGTGATTCGAAAGCTGGCGGATGAAGGCATGCAGGGTCAACGCATGGCCGTGTTGCTGTGCGAGCAGTACTACGACTTTGCTGAAGAACTGGCCGATGCCTACATGGTCATGGAACGCGGCGAAGTGATTGCCAACGGTCCGGGCCATGAAATGCAGGCCAAGGGCATTCGACAGTTGGTGGCCATTTAAACGCTCCAAATTCTGGGCGGCACGCTGGGCAGGTTCCACAGGGTGTGGCGCCAAGTTGCCCAGACTTGCTTCAGCAAATCCATGGTGGGCTCTACCAAAGGTGACATGACACGCAGCACAATGACCTGCGGGTGAGCACAGGTGATGCCTGCCAGCAGTTTCAAGGGGTGACCCTCTATCACCTGTCGTGCGGCCTCTAAGGCGCGTTCTGCGCGTTCAGCTGCAATGGGCGATCCACACGCAAAGACCAAGTTGGCCAAACATTTTTGTCCGGCCAAGCCCAGTGGGCTGTTGAGCCATCGCGCATCGGCGCCTTGAATGTTGCCGCGTTCCAACCAAACCCCTGGAATTTCCAGATGCTGTTGAAAATGGCCTTGCTTGAACGCTTGGTCCGAGGTGGGCAAGCCCAGTGCAGTCACATCCCATGTGATCAATTCAGCACCTGGCGCCAAGTTAAATACAGCTCGGTTGGTGCCTTCGCAGTCGTTGTAGGCAATGGCCTCTAGTGGCAACCACTCAAGTCGTGCTTGATCGGCGACATGGCCAACCACTTGTTGCAAGGCCGGATGGCCGCCTGATTTGTAAAACCGTGTGGCGCCTGGCGTGCTGACCAAACCATGGGCACCAGTAGCAACAGAGATTTGAATGTCGATGGTGTCACCGCCCACCAAGCCTCCGGGTGGGTGAACCAAGACGTTGTGGCAAATGGCGTCGCCTTCGGGGTAGAGGCTTTTGAGGATGCGCAGCGGACCCTGATGCGTGTGTCTGGCAACGGTGCGCTGTGACTCGAGTGTGTAATCCAATTGGAGTTCAGCGCGCCATGCCATACATGCTTGTCTTCAGGTGGGTGGCGCTTCTTGACGGTTGATCAAGCGCCACAGTTGTTTATCGGTAGAGGTCAAGCGGTCAGGCTTGTCCAAGGTTTGGTTGAGTTGTTCTTGATCGGCCAGCAAATTCAGTTGCCTGATTTGGCCCAGCAGATATTTGAAGTGCTCAATGGTGTGTTCGGGATTCGATGCTATTTTATGCAAAGGCAGGATCGACACGTCGTCCATCAACTCACGCTCTTTTTTAGCTTTGTCGACCAAGCGCCGCAAATCGTCATCGGTCAGGTGAAGACGCTTGCTTTCGGCTTTGATGAAGGCGGCCTCGTCGTCATCGATCACACCGTCCGACAACATTTCATAAATGGTGTTGACCAGCGCTTCGCGATCTGATTTCAATTGGTCTGCAAACGCTGCGGACAACAAAGCCGCTGGAATTGCAAAAATACCAATGCCAATCAGTGCCAACACAATGGTCATGGCGCGGCCAGCTGGCGTGATAGGCGAAATATCGCCATAACCCACAGAGGCCAATGTGATCACAGCCCAGTAAATGGATTGTGGAATGTTTTCGAATTTGTCGGGTTGAGCCTCGTGCTCAAACAAGTAACCCAAACTGGCGGTCATCACCACCAACAACAACATGATGAAAGCAGAAGCCGCCATCACTGGCCATTCGCGGGCGATCACTTGTGACAAGGACTTCGTTGCGCCGGTGTAACGCGTCAATTTCAAAAGCCTGAGCAAGCGGAAGACTCGCATGAAGCGCAAGTCAAACAAGTGATGTAAAAAGACTTCTAGGAAGAAGGGCGCAATGGCCAACAGGTCAATGATGGAGGAGGTGGATTTGGCAAGCTTCAGGCGACCTGCGATGGCTTTTTGGTAGCCAGGTTCCTCTACGCAGCAGTACAAGCGTAAGAGGTACTCCATGGTAAACACACTGACTGCAATCGCATCCAGAATTAGAAATTCTAAGTTCAGCAGGTAGTGAATGCTTTGCACAGATTCCAGGACCACCGCAATCACTGAAATCACCACCCAAATGACAATGAAGGTGTCAAACATGTGGTGGAGCTCGCCCCCGTATTCGCTAGGGAACACCAAGGCATGAACTTTTTGGCGAAAAGTCCTGCCTTGGTTGGCTTGACTGAACTCTTTGACCGCTGGAATCAAGACTCGGAAGAGCTTCAAAATTCGCAGCAAGCGCAAGAAACGCAAGAATCGCAAATCGATGGAGATGAAGGCCTGCAAGAAGAAAGGCAGGATGGCAACCAGGTCAATCAGTGCGAATGGACTGCTGACATAACGAATGCGGGCAAATCGGTGCTTTTTAAACTCATCGTCTTCTGGTGCCAAATAAAACCGCAGGATGTATTCGACAGAGAAGACGATGACTGAGACCACATCGAAATAATGAAACCAGATTTGATTGGGTTCATAAACGGCAGGCAGATGCTCGAACACCAACGCAAACAAGTTGGCCACAATGAGCATGCCAATCCAATGTTCGATGGCTTTGTGGTGGTTGCCTTCAATGTGCGGATCTAAGAGCCAAGCGTAGAGCCATTTTCGAAATGGCAAGTCACTCGAAATTTCAGCTTCGTGAGACAGCAGTTGGGCTTCAATGTTTTTAGTTGCCATGTTGAAACCCCTTAAAACTCAAACTCATCAACTTTGATGGGATAGCCACCCTTGTCACACACAGTGACCTTGAGTGCGACCTTTGTATCAATGGCGTCCATCTCCACCATTTGCGATGCCACCGTTGCAACTGCAGAACCGGGTGGCGTGGGGACTATTTTTTCCAAAATGATGCTACCGACTGTGCTTTTATCTTTCGGATCGCACTTGGCAATAAAGGCCAGTGGCTCATCGGTAAAGGCATTCTTGAGAGCTTTGATTTCTTTCACATTTTCGAGAATGTCGTTGTAACAATCTCCCCAGCGACGTCGTTCCATGGCACTGGCAGCACAACTTTCGATGGCAAAGTCTTCTTGCATTCGGGGTTCGCTGTTGTCCTTGAGCCATTTCACCCAAGCTTCGCCATTTTGTTTCGTGACTTCATTCTTGTTGCCTTCTTCATGGGACAACACGCCCACCCAGGCAACGCAAACCAATGCGAAAGTTAGAAAAATCAGGAACAAAATGTCCCAAATGTTCGGGTAACCCGAGACTGCGGGTGCCGGTTTGGCCTGATCTGTCGGCGCGTCTGTTTGGCTCATGAAAGAAACTCCCTGCTGCAAGGATGCGTTAAGACCAAGCCGAACTGGCTTGGCGATTTAACGGTGCATCGTAGGGAATCGGCTCGAAAGGTCAAGCCTTTAGAGCCACTCTGAAAATAAGGCCGAAAGCTTTGGCTTTATTCGTTGTGTGAGCCGCGGTGAGCCCATCCGGTGGTGTGCTTCTCAATGTAACTAAAAAGCTCGTACATCACCATGGCCATGGCACCCACCACGACCAAACCCGAGAAGGCCAAGCCCATTTGCATGGCAGAACCTGCTGAGATCAGTAGATACCCGATGCCTTCGTTGGCCGCTGTCATTTCGGAAACCGTGGTGCCCACAAAGGCCAATGTGATGGCCACCTTCAAGGAGCCATAGAAGTAAGGCATGGAGCGGGGCAGGCCCACTTTGACCAAGACGTCCCAACGCTTGGCGCCTAAAACGCGCAGCACATCTTCGAGTTCAGGCTCGAGGGTGGCCAAGCCGGTGGCGATGTTGACCATGATGGGGAAGAAGCTGATCAAGAAAGCTGTGAGGATGGCGGGACCAATACCAATGCCAAACCAAACCACCAGGATGGGCACGAAGGCCGCCTTGGGCAATGCATTGAAGGCGGTCATGAGCGGGTAGACCGCAGCATAGGCCAAACGCGAGCTGCCAATGACAAAGCCCAACAAGACACCCACCACGATGGCAATGCCAAAGCCCGCCATGGTGACCCAATAGGTGCGCCATGCATGGGCTGCAATCACATCACGGAACTCGATGGTTTGCTGGGCAATCCGGTAGGGGCTGGGGAAAATGAATTCCGAGACGTTGAAGAAACTGCAGAGGCCTTGCCAAATGAGCAGCGTGAGCACCAACAAAATCCAGGGTGCAGATGTTTCGAGTGTTTTCTTGTTCACAAATCACCTGCTTATTGGTTGATAACCGCACCGGCTTTGCGAATGGCACCAATGTGGCCGCGCAAATCGTGAACGATGCTGGTGAATTCAGGGGTGTAGGTCACTTCTAAATCGCGTGGACGTGGCAAATCAATTTCGCGCTTGACCACAAAACGGCCTGGACTTTTGCTCATCACGTAAACGGTGTCGGCCAAGAAGACCGACTCGCGTAAATCGTGGGTGACCAAAATCACGTTGAATTTTTGTTCGGTCCACAGATCGCGCAAGATGCACCACAACTCTTCGCGTGTGAAGGCGTCGAGGGCACCAAAGGGCTCGTCGAGCAGCAGCATCTTGGGTTCATGAATCAAAGCGCGGCAAATGCTGGCGCGTTGTTGCATGCCGCCCGACAGTTGCCAAGGAAACTTGTCTTCGTAACCCGCCAGGCCAACGGTTTGCAGCAACTTGCGAGCGCGCTCGACAAACTCTGGCTTGCGTTGTTTGAATTGCGAGCGATAAGGCTCCACAATTTCCAGGGGCAACAAGACGTTGTCGAGGGTGGTTCGCCAAGGCAACAAAGAAGGTGCCTGAAAAGCCATGCCGCTGATTTTCAAGGGGCCAGTGACGGGCTGGCCGTCCACCATGATTTGCCCCTTACTGGGTTTTTTCAAACCCGTGGTGAGCTTCATGAAGGTGGACTTGCCGCAGCCTGAGGGACCCACAATGGCAATGAATTCGCCTTGTTTGACTTGCAAATTGATGTCTTCAACTGCAAAGTGATTTTGGGCCAACAACTCGTCGTTGTAGGCCAACCAAACATTTTGAAAATCAACGAAATTGGGAGTGCTCAAAACAGGCCGCCTTGTTCAATCAGGAGATCAGAATTTATTTCTTGGGCTTAGGCAAGATGTCGAGTTCTTTGGCGCTAGGCAGGAAAGAACCGTTCCAGACATCGTCTGGCTTGATGCGAGTCTTGGTATTGAAGGCATCAGAAACTTGGGATGCCATCAATGCCAAACGGGGGCCCTTGACTTGACCAAAGCCTTCTTCGCGCGCAGAGGGGCTGTTGATGACGGTGTCGATGGCCAATTGCAAACGGCGAGTTTCCAATTCCACGTTGATGATGCCGTCACGCGCTTTGACATCCGCAATGGCGGCTGCAGGGTTGGAAATCACGTCTTTCGCACCTTTGGTGAAAGCGGACAAGAAGGCCTTCACAGCGGCTGGATTTTCTTTCATGATTTTGGGTGAGGCAATGATCACGTTGCCGTAGAGCTTCACGCCGAAATCGGGGTATTGCATGACCACCACATCTTCGGCTTTCACGCCGCGTGCTTCAATGTTGAGCAAAGAGGTGAAGGTGAAGCCTGTGATGGCATCGACATCGCCACGAACCAACATGGTTTCACGCAATGGGGGGTCCATGGCTGTCCAAGCCACGTTGCCAATGTTGTTGGCTTTTTGGAAGATGGGGAATGCACGGCGTCCCGCATCAAACACAGGCGCACCCAATTTCTTGCCAGCCAAATCGGCGGGCGTTTTGATGCCTGATTTTTTCAGTGCCATCACAGAAGCGGGCGTGTTGTTGTAGACCATCATGATGGCCACAGGCTTGTTGGGCACGTCGGGGTTGTTGGCGTGGAATTCCATCAGCGCGGCCAAGTCGGCAAAGCCAATGTCGTAGCTACCAGAGGCCACACGTGTCACTGCACCGCCAGAACCGTTGCCCGCGTCAACCGTGACATCCAATTTCGCATCTTTGAAATAACCCTTGGCGACGGGCGTCAAGAAAAAGGCCGCAGGGCCTTCGAAGCGCCAGTCCAATTGGAACTTGATGGGCGTTGTTTGAGCTTGGGCCAAGCCCAATGTGCAAGCCGCCAACAAGGCTGCAGTGGTTTTAAGCAAGAAACGTTTTTTCATGAAAGCTCCAAAGGGGTATGACAAAAGATTGCAAAACAACAAGCAATATCAATGCCATTATGAGGGGGGTTCGAAGGGCGTTTGTGTTCCAAACTGTATACGATTTTCTGGGTGAATCGGCTAAAAAGATGTCACAAACGCCCTAAGTTGGTTCTTCAGCCTTGGAGCAAGTCCAAAAGGGTGCGTGAGATCACTTTGGTTGCTTTGCGCAAATCTTCCAAATTCAAGCGTTCGTCGGCACGTTTGGCATGGGATTCCAGCACGGTTCGGGGGCCAGCACCGTAGATCACGCCAGGAATGCCTTTTTCCACGTACAAGCGCACGTCGGTGTAGAGCGGGGTGCCCATGGCAGGAATGGGTTCGCCAAAGATGTCAGCGCCATGTTGTTGGATGGCCTGGACCAAAGGCGCATTGCCCGCCAGCGGCTTCATGGCGTGCGCCATGAGCAAGCGTTTGATGTCGATGCTGACTTGCGCATCTTGCGCGCGGCCTTGGTTGAATTCCGTTACCGCTTGCGCAATCACATCGCGAATGTTGGCTTCCACCTCTTGGGGGTTTTCTTCTGGAATCATGCGGCGGTCGAGTTTGAAGCTGACTGTGCCGGGCACCACGTTGGTGTTGGTGCCGCCTTCAATGCGGCCCACATTCAAGTAGGGGTGGTTGATGCCTTCAACTTTGGAGGTGATGTGTTGGTAGCGTTTGTTTTGTGCGTACAGGTTGTTCAGAATGTGAACAGCCGCTTGCAAAGCATCCACGCCTGTTTCAGGAATGGCCGCGTGGGCCATCTTGCCGTGAACCGTCACTTCCATTTGCAAGCAGCCATTGTGGGCCGTCACCACTTGGTAGCTGAAACCAGCCGCAATCATCAAATCGGGTTTTGTCACGGCTTTGTCTAGCAACCAACCAGGGCCTTTTTCACCACCAAATTCTTCGTCGTAGGTGAAGTGCAATTCCACATTGCCCTTGAGTGCCAACTGCTGTTGATCACGCAAGGCTTCAACCGCGCGAAGTGCATAAGTGAAGGTAGAGAAGTCGCATTTGCTGACCGCTGTGGCGCGGCCATACATGTGGCCATTTTCAATTTCAGCGCCGTAGGGTGGATGGGTCCATCCTTCACCGGGGGGCACCACATCGCCGTGTGCATTGAGGGCGATGGTTTTGCCGCCTGCACCAAAGGGTCTGCGAACAATCAGGTTGGTGAGTGAGGTTAAACCGTAGGCTTTGACCTCTGCTTCAGGGACTGGAAATTGCTCAGCCACATAACCCAAGCTTTTCAAGAGTTCGGTGGTCTTGGCTGCATGCGGTGCATTGTTGCCAGGCGGTGTGTCTGTGGGCACTTGAACCAAGGCTTGCAGAAATTTCACTTGCTCATCGAAGTGGGCATCGATCCATTGATCGAGTTGAGCGTATTGTTGGGTGGAGGCAGTCATGTGATTTTGAAAGTGTTAAGCGAGGTGGTGCAGGACATGGGCAAAGGCATCGATGCACAACTGCATGTCATCTGTGGTGGTGGATTCCAGAGGGTTGTGGCTGATGCCGCTGTTTTCGCCGCGCACAAACAACATGGCTTGAGGCATCACCTCATGCAGCTTCATGGCGTCGTGACCGGCGCCGCTTGGCATCACAAACAAGGGCACGCCCAAATCTTTCAGCGCATGCTCCCAACGCATTTGCCACTCAGGTGCGCTAGGTGCAGCGGGGGCACGCAAGGTTGCTTCGCGTTTGCAGACCAAACCGCGACGCTCGCAAATGTCGTCCAAGGCTTGCAAGACATCGCGTTCAAGCGCGTCCCGTTGTGGGTCTGTGGGCGCGCGCATGTCCATCGAGAAAAGGCATTTGCCAGGCACCACGTTGATCGAGCCATTGGGCACTTGGAGTTGTCCAATCGTGGCAACGGAGTCACCATCTTGTGCAGCTCGCTTTTCCATAAAGAGCGCCAGTTCAGCAACCGCTGTGGCCGCATCGCGGCGGCGGTCCATGGGGGTGGTGCCTGCATGGCTGGCAGTGCCCATCATTTCGCACAAATAGCGCACGCTGCCATTGATGGAGCTGACCACGCCCAATGGCAAGTTCATCTCGTTCAGCACAGGGCCTTGCTCAATGTGAACTTCGATGAAGCCTAGGTAATCTGCTGGATTGCGTTGAATTTTGGGAATGTCGTGTTCATTCAAACCTGCTTGCTTCATGGCTTCTCGCATGGACACGCCATCGACGTCCATTTGGTCCAGCCAAGCGGGGTTGAATTGACCCACCAAGGCGCCCGAGCCCAAGAAGGTGGCCTTGTAGCGTTGGCCTTCTTCTTCTGCAAAGGCCACCACTTCAATGCCAAATTTCAGACGAGATTTTGTTGAAGCTAATTTCTTGACGCAGGCAATCGGCACATAAATGCCCAATCTGCCATCGTATTTGCCGCCGTTGCGCACGGTGTCGTAATGGCTGCCTGTGAGCAAGTACTTGGCGCCATCTTGGGCTGGGTGATAACGCCCCACCACGTTGCCCACAGCGTCCACATACACCTCATCAAAACCGGCAGATCTCATGGTGCTTTGAATGCTGGCGCTACAAGCCAGGTGGGCCTGGGTGAGGTAAGTCACGGTCAGTTGGCCGTTCTCTTTGAAGCCTGGGTCGCTGTGCTGTGCCAATGCTTCGTGCCAGTCCCACACTTCATCGCCTTGGGCAGGGTGGCAGCCGGTTTTGTCGTTCAAGCGAATTTCAACAATGCGGTGAATGTTGCGCAAGCACTCGGCCAATTCAAAATCGGGATGGCCCTGCAGGCGACGCTCAAAGCTTGCGATGATTTGGTGTTTGTTCAAACCGACACCACGGGGTCCTCGTACCGCCAGAATGAAGGGCCAGCCAAATTTTTCCTTGTAGGCTGCATTCAGCGCATGAATTTTTTCAAACTCTTCTGCGGTGCATTCCGTCAAGCCTGCTTTGGTTTGTTCGTTGGTAGATTCCGCAGTCAGTTCTTTGCGCACCATGGCTTTGCCAGCCAGTTCGGGGTGAGCGCGGATCAAGCCAATTTGGGCTTCGCGACCGGCATCGCTGAGCACTTGCGCCATGCCATGTTTCAGATGGGCCCAAGAAGCGAAGGGGCGCATCTTGAGCGCACCCTCAGCAATCCACGGTGAGTGCTCGTACAAACCGTCGAGCAGTTGCAAAGCTTCTGCGGTGGAGGCCTTGTTGAGTTGTTCTAATTGAAGCGTCATGGTGTGTAGGGGTGGGTTGTTTTCCAATGACGCGCAATGTCCAGGCGTCGGCATACCCACACATGGTCATGGGCTTGAATGTGGTCCAAAAATCGTTGCAAAGCGGTGATGCGACCTGGGCGGCCCAAGAGCCTGCAATGCATGCCAATGCTCATCATCTTGGGGCGGTTCAAACCTTGAGGATCGCCTTCTTTGTAGAGCGCATCAAACGTGTCTTTCATGTACTGAAAGAAGGGGTCTGCATGTGAATAGCCTTGGGGCAATGCAAAGCGCATGTCGTTGCAGTCCAAGGTGTAGGGCACGATCAATTGCGGTGCAACTTGGCCGTCGCTTTTTTCAACCTTCATCCAAAAGGGCAGGTCGTCACCGTAGTAATCGCTGTCGTATTCAAAGCCGCCGTAGTCGGCCACCAAGCGTCGCGTGCGGGGGCTGTCGCGTCCGGTGTACCAACCCAGCGGACGCTCTCCGCTGAGCTTTTGCAAAATGTCCATGGCCTCGGCCATGTGCGCACGTTCAGTGGCTTCGTCAATGTTTTGGTAGTGAATCCACTTCAAGCCATGACAAGCGATGTCGTAGCCCAATTCTTGAAAAGCTGCCAACACGTCGGGGTGTTTTTGCAGCGCAGTGGCGACACCGAAAACAGTGAGAGGCAGTTTGCGTTTTTCAAATTCACGCAACAGGCGCCATATACCGGCGCGCGAGCCGTATTCGTATATGCCTTCCATGCTGATGTGGCGCTCTGGAAAACTGGCAGGATTGAACATCTCTGACAAAAATTGCTCGGAACCTGCATCGCCATGCAAGACCGAGTTTTCGCCACCTTCTTCGTAATTCAAGACGAACTGCACGGCAATGCGCGCATGGCCAGGCCACTGTGCGTGGGGTGGTGTGCGGCCGTAACCTTGAAGATCGCGCGGATAGGGCGCCGTAGAGTCGTAAGCGGAATAGGTCATGACAGTGCCAGCGAAATGTCGTGGGTGGGAATTTTTTTGTCGAAGCTGAGGCTGTTCTCAACAAAAATCAAATGTTCTTCCATGAGCTTTGCAGACAGCTCCACATCCTTTTTGGCCATGGCTTCCACAATGGCTTCGTGCTCGTGTGCGGAGTGCTGTGCGGCATTGAGCGATTGGTACATCAAAGTGATCAGCGCGCAGCGAGAAATGAGCTCGCCCAGAATTTGCGCCAACACGTGGTTGCCCATGAGTTCGGCAATGCGCACGTGAAAATCGCCCAGCAATTCGGTGCGGCCGTGCACATCTTCTTGCGCCACCGCTTCTTTTTCTTGTTTGGTGTGGGCCTTCAGGGCGCGAATTTTGGCCGGCGTGATGTCGCGCACAAATTCGCGCGTCATTTGAATCTCCAGCATTCTGCGAACCGCAAACACTTGTTTGGCTTCGTCGGCGGACGGGGCGGCTACAAAAGCCCCGCGCGCTGGCTCCATGCGGATGAGGCGATTTTGGGACAGCTGGAACAGGGCTTGGCGGACCAAGGTTCTGGACACCCCAAAATGGGTGGCCAGTTTTTGCTCAGCCAATTTGGAGCCAGGCATCAGGCGATGCTCGACAATGGCTTTGGTCAGCGCACTGACAATGGCGTGGGTCGATGAGGTTTCCATGAAAGTCATGATAGCTTCAAAAGCCAAAAGTGTATACACTTTCAGTCGACAAGTTTTAGGAAAGACACATCATGGGTTTGAGTACACACGTTTTGGACACCATGCACGGCTGCCCCGCAGCAGGCATGCAGGTCAGCCTCTACACCACCGAGGGCCAATTTGCCACTTTGGTCAAGACCTTTCACCTGAATGCCGATGGCCGCAATCCAGACGGGCCCCTGTACGACAACGCCAGTTTGCAAAAGGGCACCTACCGCTTGGTGTTTGATGTGGCCGCCTATTTCAAGGCCAAGGGTGTTCCGCTGCCTGAACCGTCCTTTTTGAACCTGGTGACGCTCGATTTTGGGGTGGCCAATGTGGCTGAGCACTACCACGTGCCCCTTTTGGTCAGCCCTTGGAGTTACTCGACCTACCGCGGCTCTTAAATCGCAATTATTTCTGGTCGATTTCGCCCGAGAACGGGGTGAACTCCCTAAAATCAAATTTGTTTTGAATCAACCCCCAACCTTTTCCACCATGAGCCAAGTGACCAACACTGTGCGTTTCGTGCTTGACGGCCAAATCGTCGAAGCCCAAGGCGTGCGCCGCACCACCACCGTCTTAGATTACCTGCGCGAACAATTGCATCGCACTGGCACCAAGGAGGGATGTGCAGAGGGCGATTGCGGCGCCTGTGTGGTGATGGTGGGTGATTTGAATGACAGAGGCAATGCGGTCAACTACAAAGCCGTCAACAGCTGCATTCAACTGCTGCCTTCCTTGGATGGCAAGTCCCTCAACACGGTGGAGAGCCTCAAAAAACCCGACGGCAGTTTGCATCCTGTGCAAAAAGCCATGGTCGATTGCCATGGCTCCCAATGCGGTTTCTGCACCCCAGGCATCGTGATGAGCTTGGTTAATTTGGTGCAAGTCAACCCGTCGCCCAAGCGCATAGAAGTGAGCGATGCGCTTAGCGGCAATTTGTGCCGTTGTACTGGCTACGCCCCTATTTTGGATGCGGCGTCCAAAGCCTGCGGCAACAAGTCTGCATTGAAGCTGGACGATGCAGCCGACGTGCCTTTGCTCAAAGAAATTCAACGCGCATCCACGCCAACCTTGAGTTTGGAAGGCGACATCATTGTTCAGCCCGTGGTTCGCACACGCAAAGGCAATGAGTTTGTCTCACCTGCCACATTGGCCGAAGTGGCCGACTACTTGGTCAAACACCCAACCTCGACCTTGCTCGCAGGCAGCACCGAAGTGGGCTTGCAAGTGAACAAACAATTCTCACGCCCAGATCACATCGTGTACTTGGGCAATGTGGCCGAACTCAAGCAGGTGAAAGACACGCCACAAGCTTGGCACATTGGTGCGGTGGTCTCGCTCACAGAAGTGGAGTGCTTGGTGGCCAAGGCTTACCCCGACTTTGCCGAAGTGCTGCGCCGTTTTGGCTCGCCCCCCATTCGCTCAACAGCCACCTTGGCAGGCAACATTGCCAACGGTTCACCCATTGGTGATTCCATGCCCTGCCTGATGGCCTTGGGCACCACGCTCACCTTGCGCCGTGGCGACAAAACTCGCACAGTGTCTTTGGACCAGTTCTACACTGGCCAAAAACAAACGGTTTTGCAAGCTGGCGAGTTCATTGAAGCTGTGGTTTTGCCCAAGCCTCAAGCCGGTCAAGTCTTCCGTGCGCACAAAGTCAGCAAGCGTTTTGAGCAAGACATCTCGGCCACATGTGCAGCCATCACTTACACCTTGAAGGGTGGCAAGTTGAGCAACGTGAAGTTGGCCTACAACGGCTTGGCACCATCACCTTGCCGTGCGCCCAAGTTGGAAGCCGTGTTGGAAGGCAAAGCACCTGCCGATGTGAAAGAGTCTGACTTGGATGCGGCCATTGCTGCCAGCTTTGTGGCACGCGATGGTTTGCGCGCTACCTGGGCTTACCGCTCATTGGTCGCCCGCAACTTGGTGATCGATTTCATTGAACAACAAACGACTGAGGTGGCTTAAATGAACGCGCCCATTTCTTTGCACAATTTATTGCCCGTGTCTGGTTTGCAACAAGGCACCGATGTCATTCATGAGTCTGCGCATTTGCACGTGACGGGTGGTGCCACCTTTACCGATGACATGCCTGAATTGGCTGGCACCTTGTATGCCGCCATCATCAAATCACCTGTGGCCCATGGCGAACTGATTGGCGACGGCATTGACCGCGAAGCCATTTTGAAAGCGCATGGTGTGGTGGCTGTTTACACCGCCAAAGACATCCCTGGTGAAAACAATTGTGGCCCTATCATTCACGACGATCCTTTCTTGGCTGTTGGCAAAGTCGAGTTCATTGGACAAGCTGTGGCTGTGGTGGTCGCGCGAGAAATGCTCTATGCCCGCGAAGCTGCGCACAACGCCAAAGTTTTGGTGAAAGAGCTCAAGCCCATTTTGACCATTGACGAAGCCATGGCGGCGCAAAGTTTTGTGATGCCTGCCAAAGGCATCACGCGTGGCAATGCATCCGAAGCCATTGCCAAAGCACCTCGCAAAGTCAAGGGCAGTACCGAAACCGGTCAGCAAGAACAGTTTTACATGGAAGGCCAAATTACATACGCCGTGCCGCGTGAAGATGGTCAACTCACCTTGTACTGTTCGACCCAGCACCCAGATGGCAACCAGCGTGAAGCTGCGTCTGCATTGAACCTCAGCACCAATGACGTGGAAGTGATTTGCCGCCGCATGGGCGGTGGCTTTGGTGGCAAAGAAGGCAACGCCAGCATTTTCAGCCAGAGCGCTGCATTGGCGGCATTCAAATTGCAACGCCCCGTCAAGTTGCGCGTGAACCGCGACGACGACATGATGATCACGGGCAAGCGTCACGACTTCCGCATCGACTACGAAGTGGGCTATGACGACGAAGGCCACATCTTGGGCGCCGACATCACGCTTTATTCGCGTTGTGGTTACAGCACCGACTATTCAGGTCCTGTCAACGATCGTGCCTGCTTGCACATCGACAATTGCTACTACATTCCCAATTTGAAACTGATCAGCCACCGCTGCAAAACCAACACGCAAAGCGCCACCGCTTTCCGTGGTTTCGGTGGTCCTCAAGGCATGTTTGGCATTGAGACTGTCATTGAGCAAATTGCCAATGACATCGGCAAAGATCCTTTGGATGTGCGCTTGCTCAACATCTACAAAGACCCCGCAGTTTCGGGCAACCCCGCCACCATGGTGACGCAATATGGTCAGACCATTGCCGATTGGGTGGGCGACAAGGTGATTGACCAAGTGGCCTCAGAAGCCAAGTACCGTGAACGCCGCGACAGCGTCAATGCGTTCAACAAAGTGAACAAGCGTCGCAAGCGTGGCTTGGCTTTGGTGCCCTTGAAATTTGGCATCAGCTTCACGGCCACCATGTTGAACCAAGGCGGCGCCTTGCTCAACATTTACATGGATGGCTCTGTCAGCTGCAACCATGGCGGTACCGAAATGGGCCAAGGCCTCAACACCAAGATGGCACAGGTCTGCGCGGATGGTTTGGGCATTGACCTTAAATACGTTCGCGTCACAGGCACCGATACACAAAAGGTGCCCAACGCTTCTGCAACATCTGCTTCCAGCGGCGCAGACATCAATGGTGCTGCCATCATGAATGCCGCGGCGCAAATGCGCGCGCGCTTGGCGCCAGTGGCCGCCAACATGTTGGGCTGCAAAGAAACCGACGTGAGTTTTGCCAACAGCATGGCACACGGCGGTGGCAAGTCTGTGGCGTGGACGGCTGTGGCCAAGCAAGCATGGTTAGACCGTGTGGGCCTGTCGGTCACGGGCTTCTACATGACGCCCGAAATCAAATACGACTTTGCCACATTGAACGGCCATGCGTTTTACTATTACTGCTACGGCGCCTCTGTCAGTGAAGTTGAAATTGACACCCGCACAGGCGAATATTGGATCAAAGCCGTGGACATCGTGCACGACGCTGGCAAGAGCATCAATCCTGCCATCGACAAAGGCCAGATTGAAGGCGGCTACGTGCAAGGCATGGGCTGGCTCACCATGGAAGAGTGCATTTGGGACAAGAAGGGCAAGTTCCTCACGCATGGCCCCAGCACTTACAAAATCCCAGTGGCTGGCGACATTCCAGAGCACTTCAATGTGACCTTGTTTGACGGCAGCAATTTGAAGCCAACGCCTTTCAATTCGAAAGCTGTAGGTGAGCCACCCTTGATGCTGGCCTTGTCAACTTTCTTTGCTTTGCGTGATGCTGTGAGCGCCAGTGCCGACCACAAAACCGTGGTTCACATGAGCGCGCCTGCAACGCCCGAGAAGATTTTGATGACTTGCGAGAAAGCCAAAGCGGCTGTTTAAACCGTTTCAGTCTTGACCCTCTGTGAGCGTGTCAAGCTGAAACCTTCCGCTTTTGTGCCACAGCCAAACGTCTGAATAGACCACCTTGTTCAGGTGCGCCGGAACAGGGTAGGGTGCTGCTTGACGCACCGTCTTTTCAATTTCTTTCATGACCTCGGGGGCATGGCCTGGTGCTCTCACCCAATAGGTGCGCGTGACTTGCCCTTGCTTGTCGACCTCGACGTCCAGCACACCCACGGCATAGAGCATGGGTGGCATGCGGCCTTTGAAGATCCGTGCGCCATTGAGTTGGTAGAGATGCTTGGCCGCATCAACGCGGTACTCATGGGCATTGCGTGCGTTGGAAGTGGGTAATTGTGGCTTGGCAGGCTCGATGGGTTTGATGACAACGGGGGCAGGTGGCGGTGCCGAAGCTTGAGGCGGCGGTGGCGGGGTGCTGCAACCCACCAACCAGGCTGCAATGAATGCGCAGCCGAGGCCGCGGTAAAAAAGAGAATGGCGCGCCGCTTCGGTGAATGTCATTTGAAATTTGTCCCCTCTATCGCAATGGCCCATTCTGTCACTGTACAGTGTGGTTTGAACAGTCCCAAATTGAAAGTCGTTTCCCGTGCATTGGATTCCCGCGCTTCTTGAGAAATTGGCACATGCCCCTGCCATGTGGATCACGGTCTTGCAAGCGCAAGGCTCTGTGCCACGCGGTGCTGGCACTGTCATGGCCGTTTTTGCAGATGATTTTTTGGGCACCATTGGCGGTGGTCATTTGGAGTTTGAGGCCATTGCAGAAGCTCGTCGATGCCTGCAAGCGTCCCTTGGTCAGGGTCCTTTGCCCTTTGAAAAACGCTTTGCCTTAGGCCCCAGTTTGGGCCAATGCTGCGGCGGAGCGTTGGTCTTGAGGTTTGAAGAGGTCACAATCCAGGACGCTCCGCGTTTGCAATCACTTATGCAAGCGCAAGCTGCTGAGCGATTTCGGCCACTGGCCTTGTTTGGCGGCGGGCACGTGGGCAAGGCGTTGGTTCAGGTGCTGGCGCCATTGCCATTTCATGTTCGATGGATCGACAGCCGCGATGAAATTTTTCCTGCGGATGTGCCAGGCCAGGTGGTCTGTGAGCACTCCAACCCCGTGCAGGCTGCCGTGCCTGAATTGGCACCGCAAAGCCGTGTCTTGATCATGAGTTTCAGCCACGCCGAAGACTTGGATGTGGTGGCCGCCTGTTTGCAGCGGCAGCGCCAGCACAAGGACTTGGCCTTCATTGGCCTCATTGGCAGTGCGACCAAATGGGCAACCTTCAAGCGCCGCTTGGTCGAGCGAGGCTTTACAGAAGAAGAGTGCCAGCAGGTCACTTGTCCCATCGGTGTACCTGGTATCTCAGGCAAAGAACCTGAAGTGATTGCAGTAGCGGTGGCGGCACAGCTGTTGCAAGCTTGAAAAATTGTATACACTTCGGTAAACAATTTGGAAATTGAACATGGACGCCTATTTACTGGACTGGCTTAATTTGCTGTTGCGATGGGTGCATGTGATCACCGTGATCGCATGGATTGGGTCGTCGTTTTACTTCGTCTTCCTCGACAACAATCTGCTGAAACCCAACTCGCCCGACTTGCTTGAAAAGGGCGTGGACGGTGCCATGTGGGCCGTGCATGGTGGCGGCTTTTACAACCCGCAGAAGTACATGGTGGCGCCCAAGAAAATTCACACCAAGTTGCATTGGTTTTATTGGGAAAGCTATTCGTCTTGGCTGTCTGGTTTTGCGCTTTTCACGGTTTTGTATTTGTGGAACGCCAGCACCTATTTGATCGACAAGTCCCTGATGGACTGGTCGCCCGCCATGGCCATTTCAGCCGCGCTGGGTTTCTTGGTGGCGTTTTGGTTTGTTTACGACACGGTCTGCCGCCTGTTCGGTTTTAAAAAGAATGGTGAACTGATCGTTGCCGGCTTGATGCTTTGCGTGGTGGCCTTCGCATCGTGGTTGGCCTGTCAGTTGTTTGCGGGACGCGCCGCCTTCTTGTTGGTGGGTGCCATGATTGCCACGGCCATGAGTGCCAATGTGTTTGTTTGGATCATTCCAGGTCAGCGCAAAGTGGTGGCCGCCATGACCTCCGGCGAAAAATACGACGCCATGGCCTTGGCCATTCACGGCAAACGCGGCAAGCAGCGCAGTGTGCACAACACCTATTTCACGCTGCCTGTGATCTTTGCGATGTTGAGCAATCACTACAGTTTCTTGTACACGCACCCACAGCGTTGGTTGATTTTGTTTGTGCTGATGTTTGCAGGCGCTTTGATTCGCCAGTTCTTCGTTCAGCGTCACGGCTACCATTTGGGCCGTGCCAAAAACCCATGGCCCTTTGCGGCAGTGGGTGTGGCCTTGATTGTGGCTGTGATCTTGGCCATGGCACCTTGGGGCTCACTCTCCAGCGCACCTGCGAATGCGCAAGCCAAGCCCGCCACATTTGCCCAAGTCAAATCCGTCATTGATCAGCGATGCCTTAGCTGCCACGGCGCTCAAGTGCAAATGAAAAATGTGCGCTTAGATTCGCTTGAAGGCATTCAGTTGAATGCGCAAAACGTTTACCAACAGGTGAGCGTGACCAAGCAAATGCCAATGAACAATGCAACGGGCATCACGCAAGAAGAACGTGACACCATCGCGTCCTGGTACTTGGCTGGCGCCAAACTGGACTGAAGCGAAAGCTTGTACGAGAAAACCTGGCAGTTGCAGGTCAGTGACCTGCCGCCAATTGCACGGCAAATTGGTTGTGCCGCTCAATCACCCGACCTAATTCAACGCGCGTGAGTTGACCCTCGCTCACCACCACTTGACCATTGACCACTGTGTAGGCGGCAGGCGCACTGGCACACAACATCAAACTGCCAATGGCATCATGGACGGCACCCCCAGCAAAACTGAGGCTGCGCAAATCAAACAAGGCCATGTCGGCACAGTAACCCACCGTCAACTGCCCAATGTCCTTGCGGCCTAAGACCTCGGCGCCACCGCGCGTGGCCAAGCGCAGTGCGTCGCGCGCCGTCATTTCCATGGGGGCGGTGTCGCAGCCAAAAATGATTTTGCCTTCGGCATTGACATGCGGGGCTTCAAGCGACTTGCGCAGCCGCGCCAACAACATGGCTTGTCGTGCTTCATTCACCATGTGCGCCGCATCGTTGCTGGCGCTACCGTCAACGCCTAAGCCCACGGGCACGCCGGCTTCGATCATTTTGCGAATAGGGGCAATGCCGCTGGCCAAGCGCATGTTGCTGCATGGGCAGTGTGCAATGCCGGTACGCGTAGCGGCAAACAGTGAGATGCCTTCGTCGTCGAGTTTGACGCAGTGGGCATGCCACACATCGTCGCCCAACCAACCGAGGTCTTCGGCATATTGCGTGGGTGTGCGATTGAATTTTTCAAGGCTGTAGGCAATGTCGTGGTCGTTTTCGGCCAGGTGCGTGTGCAGGCGAACGCCATAGTGGCGTGCCATCTCAGCCGACAATCGCATGAGGTCTTGGCTGACGCTGAAAGGCGAGCAGGGTGCCACCGCGACTTGTGTCATGGCGCCATGTGAAGCATCGTGATAGGTTTCAATAAGGCGTTGCGTGTCTTTCAAGATGGCATCTTCTTGTTCCACCACACGGTCGGGTGGCAGGCCGCCTTTGGATTGGCCCACACTCATGCTGCCGCGGGTGGCGACAAAACGCATGCCAATTTCTTGGGCAGCGGCAATGCAATCGTCCAACTTCACGCCATTGGGGTAGATGTACAAATGATCACTGCTGGTGGTGCAACCCGACAACAGCAATTCGGCCATGGCGGTTTGCGTGCTGGCGTAAATCATCTCGGGCTGAAGACCTGCCCAAATGGGATACAAGCCTGTGAGCCAGCTGAACAACTCGGCGTTCTGGACGGCTGGAATGGCGCGCGTCAAACTTTGGCACATGTGATGGTGTGTGTTCACCATGCCTGGAATCACCACATGGTGTTGGGCGTCGATCACTTTGTCTGCTGTTTTGGGCAAGCTGTCGGCAGGGCCAATGGCTTCGATGCAGTTGTCTCTGACAAAGATGGAGGCGTTGCGAAGTTCATCGCCCGCGTCGTTGAGCGTGGCAATGGTGTGAGCGTTGTGAATGAGCAAGGTGGTCATGGCAATGATTTTGCACGAAGAAATTGATCGGACTCAAGTCAGACACTACACTCTGCTGCATGAGTGATCCCATTTCAATTCACCCCGACATTGCGTCAAGCCCCCGCACTTTTTTGCGCCAATTGTTTGATGCCGCCGTGACCAGGGCGCTGCCTTTGGAAAACACGCCTGCGTTCTTGCCTGCTGCACCCAAAGGTCGTACCCTGGTTTTGGGTGCAGGCAAAGCGGCCGGTGCCATGGCGCATGCGGTCGAAGCCTTGTGGCCCCAAGATGCGCCTTTGTCGGGCATGGTGGTCACCCGCTACGGTCATACCCCCCAACGCCCTGTAGGTGTTGCGCCCCGCTTGAAAGTGGTCGAAGCCTCACACCCCGTGCCCGATGCCGCAGGACTGGCTGCAGCCGAAGAAATTTTGGCGCTGACAAAAGGTTTGACGAAGGATGACTTGGTCTTGTTTTTGATCTCTGGCGGGGGCTCTGCCTTACTCACTTTGCCGGCCGAAGGCTTAAGCCTGGCTGAAAAACAAAGCATCAATCAGGGGCTGTTGAAAAGCGGTGCCAACATTGGCGAAATGAACTGTGTCCGCAAACACTTGTCTCGCATCAAAGGGGGGCGTTTGGCTGCAGCATGCGCACCTGCCAAGGTAGTCACCTTGGCCATCAGCGATGTGCCAGGCGACGACCCTTCCGTGATTGCCAGTGGCCCCACGGTGCCCGATGTCACCACGTGCCAAGATGCCCTCGACATTTTGCAGCGCTACAACATCGAGATTTCAGTTGCGGTGAAACAGGCTTTGGAAAGTGGTGCCTGGGAATCTCCCAAGCCAGGTGATGCCATGTTTGCCAACACCTCGGTTCACCTCATTGCAACACCTCAACAATCTTTGATGGCCGCCGCTGCTTTGGCAGAGTCCAAAGGTTTGCGGGCCTATGTGTTGAGCGATGAAATTGAAGGTGAATCGCGCGAAGTGGGCAAAGTTCATGCAGCCTTGGCGCGCGCCAGTGCACATGGCAAAAGTCCCTTCGTCAAGCCCTGTGTCATTTTGAGCGGTGGTGAAACCACTGTCACGGTTCGCAGCAACGCCAGCAAAGGCGGGGCCAAGCCACGAGAAGGGCGCGGCGGACGCGCAGGCGAGTTTTGCATGGGTTTGGCACAGGGACTGCAAGCGCAAGCTGGTGTATGGGCTTTGGCTGCAGACACCGACGGCATTGACGGGGTTGAAGACAACGCTGGCGCCATGGTGACCCCAGACACCTTGTTTAGGGCGCAGCAGGCGGGCGTCAATTTGGACGAGCATTTGGGCTGTAACGACGCCTACGGTTATTTCCAGGCACTCAACGATTTGGTGTTTTCGGGGCCCACGCACACCAATGTGAACGACTTCCGCGCCATTTTGGTGTTGTGATAAATGGTTGATGTGCGTCAACACGGCCTGGCCAAGGCTCTGGCAAATTCGGCGCATGTTGAATCGCGTTCTCACCATCATCCCCACTCCGGCTGAAGACCTGCCAGTTGGCTCGGTCTTGTTGCGACGGGGGCAGGCGGCCAGCAAGGCTTTGCATTTGCTCAGTGGCCGGGTGGCCTTTGGGGTGATTGAGAATGGTGAAATGGTGCATCAACTGGGCGTGGTGGAAGGTCCCTTTTGGTTGGAGGCTGCGGCTGTCATGTTGGGACTGCCGCATGCTGTCGATGCGCTGGCCGAAAGCCCTGTGACCCTTCAGGCCATGCCCTTGGGGCAGTTCAAAAGTCATTTGAAGAACTTGCCCGAACCGGTGCACACCCTCATGCTGGATTTGGCCAAAGCCCAAAGGCAGCAGATCGAGGTGGCTGTGAGTCGATTGGCCAAAGATGCCGATGCCCGTTTTGCCGAATGGCTGCTGCGGCACGCCGAACCGACCGATGCACAGGGCTGCATGGCGGTGATTCTGCGAGATCGCAAACGACTCATTGCCGCACAACTGGGCATCGCCCCTGAAACTTTCTCACGGCTGCTCAAGCATTTGAGGGAGCGCAAGCTCATCAGCGGCGGCGGCAGGGTTCTGAACCTGCTCGATCCAACGGGTTTGCAGTCCTTGGCAGGTATTTAAAAAGATTCCCCCCGCTTGGGAGGCTTGGGGTCTCAAAGATCGATAGAATTTATCGAACTTTGAGAATTCCATGCATTCCCCCGAGCCAGCACGACTGTCACTGTCCAACATCACCAAGCGGTACCCCGGCGTCGTCGCCAATCGCTCGGTGTCCTTGTCGGTGAGACCGGGTGAAGCGCATGCCGTCTTAGGCGAGAACGGCGCTGGCAAATCGACCCTCATGAAGATCATCTACGGCTCTGTCAAGCCGGATGAGGGTGAAATTCAATACAACGGCCAGCCCGTTCACATTCGCAATCCCCAGCAAGCCCGTGCTTTGGGCATCAGTATGGTGTTTCAGCACTTCAGTTTGTTTGACACCCTCAGCGTGGCCGAAAACGTCTGGCTGGGTTTGGACAAGTCGCTCAAGCTCTCAGAAGTTACGGCCCGCATCAGTTTGAAAGCGGCCGAATACGGCTTGGACATTGATCCTTCCCGTCCAGTCCACACCTTAAGCGTGGGCGAAATGCAGCGGGTTGAAATCATTCGGGCCTTGCTCACCGAGCCGCAGTTGCTGATCTTGGATGAGCCCACCTCGGTACTCACGCCCCAAGCGGTGGACAAGCTGTTTGTGGTGCTTAAAAAATTGGTCAGCCAAGGTTGTAGCTTGCTCTACATCAGCCACAAATTGCATGAAATCCGTGAACTGTGCACGGCCTGCACGGTGCTTCGAGCAGGCCAAGTGACGGGTGTCTGCGATCCTCGTGAAGAATCCAATGCGTCGCTCAGTCGCTTGATGATTGGCGCAGAGCCGCCAGCCCTTACTTACCAAGACCGCCAGCCTGGTGCTGTGTTGTTTGAAGTGAAGAATTTGTCCTTGCCCAAAGAAGACCAATTCGGTGTCGATTTGTCGCAAGTCAGTTTGCAAGTTCGTGCCGGTGAGGTGGTGGGCATTGCGGGCGTCTCTGGCAATGGACAACGTGAATTGTTGTATGCCTTGTCGGGTGAGGATACGCGTGCACAAGCGCAAGAGATTCAATTGCAAGGGCAAGCAGTTGGCCATTCAGGGCCAGACGAGCGCCGCCAAGCGGGCTTGCATTTTGTGCCAGAAGAGCGCCTCGGCCGCGGTGCTGTGCCTTCGCTGAGTTTGTCGCAAAACATGCTGCTCACACGCGGTGAGGCCATTGCCCAGAGTGGCTGGATCCACACGCAAGTGCTGCAAACACAAGCCCAAAATATCATCGACCGGTTCAACGTCAAAGCCAATGGCACACAAGCTGCCGCGCAGTCTTTGTCGGGCGGTAATTTGCAAAAATTCATTGTGGGCCGAGAGATCGACGCCAACCCTAAAGTGCTGTTGGTGTCGCAACCCACTTGGGGTGTGGACGTTGGCGCTGCTGCGCAAATTCGCGGCGAGTTGTTGGCGCTTCGCGATGCCGGTTGTGCGGTTTTGGTGGTCAGTGAAGAGTTGGACGAGCTGTTTGAGATTTCTGACCGACTGTATGTCATGGCCAATGGCAAGTTGTCTCCTTCGATTGACCGAAAAGATGCCACCGTTGCGCAAATTGGTGAGTGGATGAGTGGTTTGTGGGAGGCCCATGCTCAAGCTTGAGTTGCGTCCTCAGGACTCCAAGGTGTGGCGTTATGCCTCTCCTTTGTTGGCCTTGGCCATCACGGTGGCCTTGGGCATTGGTTTGTTCGTGCTGCTGGGCAAAGATCCCGTGCGCGGCCTGCAAATGTTTTTTTGGGAGCCCCTCAAGTCGGCCTACGCTTTGGGCGAATTGATGGTCAAAGCCACGCCCTTGCTGGTCATTGCTTTGGGCTTGGCAGTTTGTTATCGCTCCAATGTTTGGAACATTGGCGCTGAAGGTCAGTTTGTCATTGGCGCTGTGGCCGCCGGTGGTGTGGCCATGCTGGCCGACAAAGAAACAGGCCGTTGGATTGTGGTGGCCGTTGTTTTGGCGGGTGTTGCGGGCGGCATGTTTTGGGCCTCGATCACCGCTTGGCTCAGAGACAAGTTTCACGCCAACGAGATTCTGGTCAGTTTGATGCTGGTGTATGTGGCCGACATGGTGCTGGGCTACTTGGTCTACGGCCCCTGGAAAGACCCAGCGGGTTACAACTTTCCGCAAACCAAAACCTTTGAAGCGGTGACCCAAATTCCTCGCCTGATGTCGGGCTCTCGCGTCAGCGTGGGCCTCATTTTGGCGCTGATTGGCGTGACTGCCGTCTGGATCTTTTTGTTCAGAACGCGTGCAGGCTTTGCGCAGCAAGTGGGCGGGTTGGCGCCAGCCGCTGCGCGCTATGCTGGCTTTTCTTCTCGCCGGGCGTTGTGGACGGCCTTGTTGGTATCGGGCGGTGCCGCCGGTTTGGCCGGTGCCCTTGAGGTGGCGGGCCCCTTAGGCCAATTAACGCCTTATGTGCCAGCTGGCTATGGTTTTGCCGCCATCATCGTGGCCTACGTGGGGCGTTTGCATCCTGTTGGGATGGTGTTTTCAGCAGTGCTCATGAGCATGTTCTACATTGGCGGTGAACTGGCGCAGTCGCGCATGGGATTGCCCAAGTCCATCACAGGCGTGTTCCAAGGCTTGTTGTTGTTCAGTCTGTTGGCGTGTGACACGCTGGTGGCCTATCGCCTGCGTTGGCAGAGCAGGAGGGTGTGATGGAATCGTACGCATTGTTGGTTGCGGCCACTTTGAATGCAGGCACGGTCTTGGCCATTGCTGCCCTGGGCTTGTTGATCAACGAAAGAGCGGGGGTGGTCAACCTGGGCGCCGAAGGCATGATGTTGTGTGCGGCCATTGCAGGCTTTGCAACCGTGGTGCACACCGGCAGTGATTGGCTGGGTTTCTTGGCGGGCATGGGGGCAGGCGCTCTGTTGGCCGCTGTCTTTGGTCTCTTGGTGATCTACCTCAGCACCAACCAATACGCCACAGGCTTGGCGCTCAGTTTGTTTGGTGTGGGCTTTTCTGCGTTTGTGGGCATTGGCTATGTCCAAGAGAAGTTGCCTCAGCGTCCCAACTTTGAAATTCCATTCTTGGCGGACATTCCTCTCGTGGGCTCTGCCTTCTTCAAGCAGCACCCTCTGGTCTATGGCGTGATTGCTTTCGTCTTTGGTTTGATGTGGTTCTTCTACAAAACCCGCGCAGGTTTGGTGCTGCGCTCGGTGGGTGAATCCCCTGAATCGGCACATGCACTGGGCTATTCGGTGCGTCGCATTCGTTTTTACGCTGTTGTTGCGGGCGGTGCCTTGTGTGGTTTGTCAGGGGCTTACATTTCGATTGCCTATACGCCGCTATGGGTCGAGGGCATGGTGGCCGGTAAGGGTTGGATTGCCTTGGCCTTGACCACCTTTGCAACCTGGAGACCGGCGCGCATTTTGCTTGGTGCTTACTTGTTTGGTGGGGTCACCATGCTTCAGTTCCATTTGCAAGGTTTGGGTGTCCAAGTGCCCAGCCAGTGGCTGACGGCTTTGCCGTACATGGCCACCATTGTGGTGCTGGCGCTGATTTCACGAAATCCGGCTTGGATTCGCATCAACATGCCTGCATCACTAGGCAAACCCTTCCATCCCGGTTCATAATGTTTTTTCTCGTGCAACCCTGTTCATCCATAAAGGAAATTTCATGACAGTACTGAACAAGCGGTCGGTTCTTAAAATCGCCGCGATCTCCCTCGTTGCAGCAGCTGCTTTGGTAGCTTGCGGCAAAAAAGAAGAGGCCAAGCCTGCCGCTGCAGCCAAGGCTGAACCCCTGAAAGTGGCGTTTGCCTACGTTGGCCCTGTGGGCGACGGTGGTTGGACATTTGCACACGACAACGCGCGCAAGGCCGTTGAAAAAGAATTCGGCGACAAAATCGTCACCAGCTTTGTTGAAAAAGTGCCAGAAAGCGCTGACGCTGAGCGCGTCTTCCGCGACTTGGCCGGTCAAGGCAATAAACTCATTTTCGGTACCACTTTCGGTTACATGGAACCCATGTTGAAAGTCGCTGCCGACAACAAAGAAATCAAGTTTGAGCATGCCACCGGCTACAAAACAGCCGACAACATGCGCACCTACGACAGCCGCACCTACGAAGGTGCTTACATGGCTGGCGTGATTGCAGGCAAGATGACCAAGACCAACACCTTGGGCGTTGTGGCCTCTATCCCAATTCCTGAAGTGATTCGCAACATCAACTCCTTCACAATGGGCGCACAGTCGGTCAATCCCAAAGTGAAGACCAAAGTGGTGTGGGTGAACGACTGGTTCAATCCACCAAAAGAAACAGAAGCCGCTACGGCTTTGATCAACGGCGGCGCTGACGTGTTGATGCAAAACACCGATTCACCTGCTGTGTTGCAAACTGCCGAAAAAATGGGCAAGCGCGCTTTCGGTTGGGATTCCGACATGACAGCCTACGGTCCTAAGGCTCACTTGGGTTCTGCGGTCATCAACTGGGCACCTTACTACATCAAGTCCGTGGGTGAAGCCCTCGAAGGCAAATGGTCGACTGGCCAAAGCTGGTGGGGCGTGAAAGAAGGCGCCATCGACATGGTGTCTGTCGCAGCCGACGTGCCTGAAGATGCCAAGAAGAAAGTGGAAGAAATCAAAGCCGGTCTGAAAGACGGCAGCTTCGCCATCTGGAAGGGTCCTATCGTGGGCCAGGACGGCAAAGAAGTGTTGGCCAAAGACGCTGTGGCTGACGACAAGTTCTTGGGCGGTATCAAGTTCTACGTCAAAGGCGTGGAAGGCAAAGTGCCTAACTGATCCACTCAGTCCTCAACAAAAAAGCCGCGCTTCGAAAGAAGCGCGGCTTTTTTTATTGGGATGATGATTTATTTCTTGTTGCTGTTTTCAAAATCACCTGCATACACATTCAAGAATTTACTGGGGTCGAATGCCTTGCGGATGGCGGCATTGACTTCGTCTAGGGTGCATGATTCGATGCGCGCATCGTTCTTTTCAACAAAGGCCATGGTGCGGTTGGCGGCAGTTTGCGCCACATGACCTGCTGCCAATGAAGCGTCTTGTGCACGACTAATTTTGCGTTCTTCTTGCCACGCTTTTTTGGCATCCGCCAGTTCTTCTGCAGTGACGCCGTCTTTGGCAAATTTTGCCAATTCTTCTTGAACACTGCTTTTGAGTTTGCCCAAGTTTTGGGGGGCATAGATGGCGTAAAGCACCCACATCGCAGAGCGTTCAAACGCGCTGACACTGAGTTGGCTGGCGGCGCCATAGCTGATGCCGTCTTTTTGTCGCAGACGGTCCATGAGCCGAGACTTGGTACCACCGCCCAAAATTCGATTTGCTAATTGCAGGGGGATAAAGTCGGGGTCGGTGTCTTGCAACAACAAGGGCAGGCCTGCAATGAAAAAAGCATTGGCTTTATCGGGTGCTTCAAGTTGGATCGTTTGCGCTTTGACGGGCTTAGGTTCGGCTTTTAAGCGGGTGTAGCTTTTGGCGCTTTTCCAATTGCCAAAGTATTGCTGGAGTTGGGCTTTGACGGCGTCGCTGTCAAAGTCGCCTACCAGCGCAAATTCGCTGTTGTTAGCGCCGTAAAACTGACTGTGAAATTGCTTCACTTGCGCCAGCTTTGCGGCTTTGAGAGCGGCAATGGAGTCGTCCAAACTGCGTGTGGCACGGATGTCGCCTTGAGGGTAGACCTCCAAGGCCAATGCCATGGCCAGTGAACCTTTGGCATTGGGTTGACTGCGTTGGCTTTCTATGCTGGCCGTGCTTTCGTCTACCAACAATTCAAACTCTTTGGCGGGAAAGCTGGGTGCACGAAGGATGTCTTTGACCAAACTCAAAACGGCCGGCAAGTTCTTGCGAAGGGTGTCGAACCGAACGCTGACTGTTTGACCGCCACCCGTCACTTCCAATTGTGTTTTGAGTTCATCCAATTTGGCTGCAATCTCTGCGCGTTGCAGTTGTGCCGTGCCGCGCGTCAGCATGTGGGCTGTGAGGTTGGCGGTGGTGCCTTGATTGAACAGCGACTTCTCGTCGCCAAAGCGCAAAGTGAAGTAGCCGCTGACAGTTTCTCCTCGGGTTTTCTTTGGCGTGAGGATGAGTTTCATGCCGTTGGCAAGTGCCAAGCGCTGTGTGCGTTTTTCAATGTTGGCGGGGGAAACATCAAACACTTCACCTTCGCTGGCGGCAGCTTTGCCTTTGTAGTCGGCGACCAGTTTGGCCACGTCAACTGTCTCGGGAACTTTGACGCGATCAGGGGAACTGGTAGGAATGAATTGGCCTAAGGTGCGATTGCTGGCTTTGAAATAATTGAGCGCCGCGGCTTGAAGCTGGGCCACTGTCAAGTTTTCTATGCGGTCTCGTTGCAAAAAGAACAAGCGCCAATCGCCATTGGCAATGGACTCTGAGAGTTGCACAGCCAACATTTGGGGGTCGTTGATGGTTTTGTCGATGGCACTCAGCAGGCTGGCTTTGGCGCGTTTCAATTCCGCTTCAGTGATGGGCTTTTGGGCAATGCCCTCTAGTTCACTGAGCAATGCTTTTCGGGCATTGCTCAAACTTTGCGTTTTGCTGAGCTCCGCTACCAAGACCACGTAGCCACGTTCGGCCAAATCAAAGTTCATGGCGTTGACGCTGACAGCCAGCTTTTTCTCAACCAGGGATTTGTGCAGTCGGCCGTTGGGCGTGTCGGCCAGCACCTCAAAGAGTGCTGCAAGCGCCGCTGAATCGATGTGACTTCCGGGGGCTGTGTGATAAAGCACGGCAGAAAGTTGGGTGTCGCCCGTGCGCCGAACTGTGACTTCTCGCTCGCCGTCTTGAGCTGGGTCTTGGGTGTAGGTGGGCTCTAAGATGCGCGTGGGTTTGGGAATGGCGCCAAATTCTTTTTGAATGAGTGCCAAGGTGGCGGCAGGGTCAAATTTGCCAGCGACCAACAACACGGCATTGTCGGGCTGGTAGTACTTGCGGTAAAAGTTTTGCAGGTTTTCAATCTTGACGTTTTCAACGTCGGAACGCGCGCCAATGGTGGCTTTGCCGTAGTTGTGCCAATCGAAGGCGGTGGCCGCCATGCTTCGCCAGAGCGACATGAAGGGGCTGTTTTCGCCGCTTTCCATTTCGTTGCGGACCACAGAAAACTCAGAGTCCAAGTCTTTGCGGGCAATGAAGCAGTTGACCATGCGGTCGGCTTCCATTTCGATGGCCCATTTCAAATTGTCTGGGTTGGCAGAAAAGGTTTGGTAGTAATTGGTGCGGTCGAAATAAGTGCTGCCATTGAAATCCATGCCGCGCTTGTCAAGCTCTTGCATCAGATTGCCAAACTTGGGTGTGCCCTTGAACACCATGTGCTCAAGCAAATGGGCCATGCCCGTCTCGCCATAGTTTTCGTGACGGCTGCCCACCAAGTAGGTGACATTGACGGTGGTGGTGGGCTTGGAAGCATCGGGGGCCAACAACACACGCAAGCCGTTGGAGAGGCGGTATTCGGTAATGCCTTCAACCTGAGCTGTGGCTTTCAGTGCGATATTGGGGGTGATAGCGGTGTTAGAGGCGCTAGCGGGCGTTTGCGCCCAAATGCCAGCGGGTGAAACAAGGCAAGCGACGAGGAGGGCGCTAGGAATCAAACGAACATGCATGACGAACCCACACTTTGCAAAACAAAAAATAACTTTATACACCTGCATTAGAATACAGCCTGCATTTGCAAGGGTTTGCAGGTGTTTTTATATTTCAATGTCTGCGCTTCGGCGGCCATTGATGTTGTTCAACCGAAGCCATGTAGAGGACTACCATGTACAAAAACCTCGCTGCCGTGATCGCGGCCGCCTGCTTTTTATCTCCCTTTTCCCCTTTAACTGCCACTGCCGCGCAGCCTGC
>CANGCI010000006.1 GCA_947451995.1 Comamonadaceae bacterium
CAAATTGACCACGCCCATGATGCCAAAGATCAGGGTGAGGCCAGCAGCCAACATGAACAGCAACAATCCATACTGAACACTGTTCAGCACTTGGAGGAGGAAATTGACGAAATCCATAAGGAGGAAAGAATCACACAGATGCGATGAGCATAGCGCGCCCATCTAGGCAGAAAAAAAGCGGCGGATCGCTCCACCGCTTTGGCATCGTGAGCTGCAATTAGCCCATTCGGCAGCCTGTACCAGGATCGGCCAAGGCTTTTGCTGCAACGCCGATCACTTTGTTTTCGCCTTTTTCCGCCACACGCAAGTAGATGTCTTGCACGGGGTTGTGGGATTTGCTCATGGTCCACTTGCCACGTGGGCTGTCAATCACAGCGCCTTCCATGGCTTTGTAGAGTTCCGATTTCTTGGACAAATCGCCTTTGACAGCGTTGGCACCTTGGAGCAACAACAAGCCAGTGTCGTAACCCTGAACGGCATACACGTCAGGTTGCATTTTGAAGGCTTTGGCGTATTCCAAGCGGAACTTGTTGTTGCGAGGTGTGTCCAATGAGTCGCTGTAATGCAGAGTGGTCATGACACCATCTGCTGCGGGGCCAGCGGCTTCCAGTACGCCTTCTGTCAAGAAGCCAGAACCGTACAAAGCGATCTTGCCTTTGAGGCCAGCTGCTGCAAAGTCTTTCATGAACTTAGCGCCAGAAGGACCTGCAAAGAAGCAAGCGACTGCATCAGGTTTGAGGGCCGCAATTTCGGTCAGCAAGGCTTGGAATTCAACGTTGGGGAAGGGCAAGCCCAACTCTTTGACGATGGTGCCGCCTGCTTTGGTGTAGCTCTCTTTGAAGCCTTCGTAGGCTTCGTCGCCTGCTGCGTATTTCCAAGTGATCCAAACAGCCTTTTTGTGACCTTTGGCGACCATGGCTTGGCCCAAAGCCAAGGTGGGTTGGCTGTTAGAGAAACTGGTACGGAACACGTTGGGTGCGCACAAAGCACGCGTAGCAGCATGGACACCTGCGTTGGGAATGAGGGTCAGCACGCCAGAGTCGCGTGCAACTTTTTGGATGCCCATCTGAACGCCGGAGTGAACCGTGCCGATCAACACATCCACCTTGTCGCGCTGAACCAATTTGTTGGCGTTTTCAATGCCTTTGGAAGGTTCTGATTCGTCGTCAACTTTGAACCATTCGATTTCTCGACCTGCCAATTTGCCGCCTTGCTCATTGATGGCCATGCGCACACCATTTTCAATGGCCACGCCCAAGGGAGCGAAGGCGCCTGAATAAGGCAACATCAAGCCAACGCGAATTTTGCCGGACTGGGCCAGCGCCCATTCGGGCAACAACAAACCAGAACTGGCTGCACCAACCAAAGCGGCACTGCGCGTTAAAACCAGGCGACGTGAGGGGGAATTAGTCATGAGAAATCTCCTTGTGAGATGCATTATGTTGCATATTGAGGAGGGGAAAAGCTAGGCAAAACCCTGATGCCTGCAATGGCATCATGAAAACAAAAAGAGGGGAAAGTTTGTAGGTGGCCTGCCCGGAGGGACTCGAACCCCCGACCTACGGCTTAGAAGGCCGTTGCTCTATCCAGTTGAGCTACGGGCAGATAAAAAAGGCCCTAGAACCAAGAAGGTAGGGCCTTTAATTGAAATGAATGGTCGGAGCGAAAGGATTCGAACCTTCGACCCTCTGGTCCCAAACCAGATGCGCTACCAGACTGCGCTACGCTCCGACAAGCCTCATATTCTAATGCGGGATCGGGCCAAAACTTGAAATTGGATGAAAAAGTTCATGCATTTTTCAACATTCGCTCCGATGCGGTAGGTGTGTGCATCGGATCACCTACCGCATGAGTCGATCAGCTGCCGCGTGTGACAGGCATTTCAACTTCGCCTGGCATCAGCAAGTGTTTGGCCAATTCCAGCTTGGCCAAAGAGTTGCGGTGCACTTCGTCTGGACCATCGGCCAAACGCAAAGTACGCTGGTGCGCATAGGCATAAGCCAAGGGGAAGTCTTGTGAAACACCGCCGCCGCCGTGCGCTTGAATTGACCAGTCGATGATTTGGCAAGCCATTTGAGGCGCCACAATTTTGATCATAGCGATTTCAGCCTTGGCCACTTTGTTGCCGACCGTGTCCATCATGTAAGCCGCTTTGAGCGTGAGCAAGCGGGCTTGTTCAATCATGCAGCGTGATTCTGCAATGCGTTCTTGCCACACTGTTTGGCGTGCGACTTCGCGACCAAACGCTACACGTGAGTTAAGGCGCTTGCACATCAACTCCAAGGCGCGCTCGGCAATGCCGATGGTGCGCATGCAGTGGTGAATGCGTCCAGGGCCTAAGCGGCCTTGGGCAATTTCAAAACCACGACCTTCGCCGAGCAGCAAGTTGCTGGCTGGTACACGCACGTTTTTCAAGACCACTTCCATGTGACCGTGGGGTGCATCGTCGTAACCAAACACCGACAAGGCACGGACCACGGTAATGCCAGGCGAATTGGCGGGCACCACAATCATGGACTGTTGTTCGTGACGACCTGCATCCGGATTTGTTTTGCCCATGACGATGTAAACGGCGCAACGTGGGTCACCCGCACCAGACGACCACCACTTGCGACCGTTGATCACATACTCATCACCCTCACGGCGAATTTCACATTGAATGTTGGTGGCATCCGACGAGGCCACTTCAGGTTCTGTCATCAAGAAAGCTGAACGAATTTCGCCGCGCAACAAAGGTTCAAGCCAAATGTCTTTGAGTTCTTCGCTGGCATAACGCTCTAGCGTTTCCATGTTGCCTGTATCAGGTGCAGAGCAATTGAATATTTCTGCAGCAAATGGCACGCGACCCATGATCTCGCACAAAGGCGCGTATTCCAAGTTGGACAGGCCTTGAGGTGCACGAGGCGACTTGGGCAAAAACAAGTTCCACAATCCTGCAGCCTGTGCTTTGGGTTTGAGTTCTTCCACAATTTTGGTAGGAACCCATGCATTGCCTTTGGCGCGGTTGTCCTCAATCTCTTTAAAGAAACGTGCCTCGTTGGGATAAATGTGCTCGTCCATGAAAGCCAGCAAGCGTGCTTGCATGGTTTTGACTTTGTCTGAGTATTCGAATTGCATTGAAGGTCTCCTGTTGAATTTCGATAAGGGGTGGGTTCAGACTTGGCTGGCGAAGTGCCATGCCATTTCTGCCATGGGTTTGGCGCCAGCGCCCGAAGCTTTAGCTTGTTCACTCGATGCCGTTCCGTCTTCCACGCGTTTGGCAATGCCTTGCAAAATGGCGGCGATGCGGAAGAGGTTGTAGGCCATGTAAAAGTTCCAGTCTGTGGCCAACTTTTCGGGGGTGGTAAAACCGGTGCGCTCGCAGTAGTGTTTGATGTACTCGGCTTCATCAGGAATACCCAAGGCTTTGTGATCCAAGCCGCCAATGCCGCGGAATGAGCCTGGCTTGATGTGCCATGCCATGCAGTGATAGCTAAAGTCGGCCAATGGGTGACCCAATGTAGACAGTTCCCAATCCAACACCGCCAACACTTTGGGCTCGGTGGGATGGAACATCAGATTGTCTAAGCGGTAATCGCCATGAACGATGCTGACCAAGGATTCATCTTTGGCACTGCTGGGAATGTTGGCGGGCAACCACGCCATCAATTTGTCCATTTCAGGAATGGCTTGCGTGACCGAGGCGACGTATTGTTTGCTCCAGCGTCCAATTTGGCGCTCGATGTAACTGCCAGGTTTGCCATAGTTGGCCAAGCCTTGGTCCGCAAACTTCACGGTGTGCAGCGCGGCGATGACGCGGTTCATTTCGTCGTAAATTTCGCCACGCTGTTCGTTGGTCATGCCGGGCAGAGATTGATCCCACAACACGCGACCCGCCACAAATTCCATGACATAAAAAGCACGGCCAATGATGGCCTCGTCTTCACACAGCACATGCATTTTGGCAACTGGCACGGCTGTTCCGGCCAAACCTTTCATGACCGCAAATTCGCGCTCAATGGCGTGGGCTGAAGGCAGAAGTTTGGCCACAGGGCCAGGCTTTGCGCGCATGACATACGAACATGCCGGGGTGATCAGTTTGTAGGTGGGGTTGGATTGGCCACCTTTGAACATTTCAACTGTTAAGGGGCCTTGAAATCCAGGCATGTTGGCTTTGAGCCATGCCTCAAGTGCTGGCACATCAAAGGCGTGTGTGCCGGTGACGGGGCGGGTGCCCACGAAATGATCAAACTGGCTCATGTGGGAGTACCGCCGTATGTAAACAAACTTGGTTTTTTGAAATCGCAGCTCAGTCGTCCGAATCCACGATTTTCAGAAGTGCTTCTCTGTCGAGAACCGTTAGGCCACCGGGCTCGATTTTGATGACATGTTCGCGCTCCATTTGCTTGAGCTCTTGGTTGACGCGCTGACGTGATGCGCCCAGCAGTTGCGCCAATTCTTCTTGCGCCAATTGCAAGCTGATGCGAATGGCTTTGGCATCCGACAGGCTGGGCACACCGTAGCTGCGCAGCAAGTGGTTCAATTGTTTGGCCAGTCGTGCACGCAATGGCAAGGTGTTCAAGTCTTCGACCAAGCCAAACAGCTGGCGGATGCGCCGAGCATGCAGCCGAAGCATGGCGTCGTAAAGTTCGACATGCGAGGAGAGAATTTTTTTGAAATCCGCTTTGGCCACGTTGAGCGTGGTGGTCTCGCCGTGTGCATACGCATCGTGCGTGCGTCTGTCGCCATCGAATATCGACACGTCGCCAAACCAAATGCCTGGCTCGACATAGGTGAGGGTGATCAGCTTGCCCGAGACCGAGGTGGAACTGACACGCACTGCGCCCTTGGCGCACGCGATCCATTGCTCCGGCGGCTCGCCGCGGGCTGCAATCAGTTCGCCGTCTTTGTAACGCTTGACGTAGGCACATCGAAGAATGTCGTGTCGGAGTGAAGGTGAAAGGGTAGAAAACCAACGCCCTGCGTTGATTGATTCTCTTTCCTCCATCGTAAGAATGGGTTCGTCCATAGTCTGTCTTTTGCGTGACTGGGTTGCAGAAAATTGTCGCCTGTGAGACCCGGTCTTATTCGTAACGCGGTGTTTCTTTGTTCAAAAAGGCTGAAATGCCGATGCCAGCGTTGGCATGGTGCAAATTTTTCACGAAATGATCACGTTCTTGGGCCAATTGGTGGTTCAAGCTTGAACCATCCGCTTCGCTCAAAAGTTCTTTGATGCTGGCCAATGCATTGGGTGCACGCTGGTTCAATTTGCTGGCCATGGTGAGGGCTGTGCCCAAGGCTTGCCCAGGCTCACACAATTTGTTCACCACGCCTAATTCGTGCAATCGCTCGGCGCCCACTCGATCACCCAACATCAAGAGCTCTGTGGCCAATTGACGGGGCATGACACGCGACAAACTCCATGTGCCGCCACCATCAGGCGACAAAGCGATGTTGCTGTAGGCCATGACAAATATGCTGTTGTGCGCCGCCACAATCATGTCGCAGGCCAATGCCAATGAAAAACCAGCGCCAGCAGCGGGTCCTTCAACGGCCGCAATGACGGGTTTTGGAAAAGTGCGAATGGCTTCGATCCAGTTGTGCAAACCCTCAATGCTTTGGGCTTGGTGCTCTGGCGGTTTTTGCCGGTTGTCGTTCAGGCGCTGCAAATTGCCACCGGCACTGAACAAACCACCGTCACCCGTGATCACCACACTCTTAACCTCTGAGCTGGACTCGGCCACGCTAAGCGCTTCAACGCCGGCTGCATACATTTCTGGGCCCAGTGCATTCCTGTGTTCAGGATTGCTGAGGGTCAAAATGAGTGTGGCGCCTTCGCTGGTGCTGAGCAGTTGTGCTGCCATGAGATCAGTCCTCGGTTTGCAAAAGAGACAAACCAATGGCACCACGGCGACGCAACCATGGACTCGGGCGATAACGTGGGTCGCCATAGACGGTTTGCAGGTTGAACAGCACTTCTAAAACATTGGTGGGGCCTAGCTTATTACCCAGGGCCAGTGGGCCCACAGGGTAGCCCAGTCCTAAGGTGACAGCAATGTCCAAGTCTTGCGGTGTGCACACACGTTGTTGGCACATGTCGGCTGCAATGTTCACAATGTTGGCCACCACACGTTGTGTGATGAAGCCACCGCTGTCGCGAACCACACTGACGGCTTTGCCATCCTTGGCAAACAAGGCATGGGCTGCGTCGCGCATGTCACTGCGTGTGGCAGGATTGGTGGCCAAGACGCGGCGCTTGGTGGCTGCATCGTCAAACAACATGTCGATGCCAACCGTGCGGGCAGGGTCCAAACGCTCAACCACAGCCACGGTGGTGACATCAAACCCCAATGGCGCCACAAGCGTCAGCGCTTGTGGAGAAGGCGATGCCCCTGTTTCAATGGTGGCACCCAAGTCCTTCAACAGCTGAAGAAGCTCAAGCCTTCTGGAGGCGCGAGGCGAAACCCAGACAGGTGGAAATTCTTTAACTTCGGGTACTGGCGGCTCGGGCGCAATCACGGGATTGCCTTCTACATAAGTGTAAAAACCTTCACCTACTTTTTTGCCAACGACACCGCCTGCAAGACGCTGGGCCGTGATGACGCTGGGTCTGTAGCGTGGTTCTTGGTAGTACTGGTTGTAGATGGATTCCATGACAGGATGTGAGACATCCAATGCCGTTAGATCGAACAGTTCGAAGGGGCCTAATTTGAAGCCGACTTGGTCTTTCAAAATTCGATCGATGGTGGCGAAATCGGCCACGCCCTCGGACACAATTCGCAGCGCTTCAGTGCCGTAACCACGGCCCGCATGGTTGACGATGAAACCAGGCGTGTCATTCGCTTGGACGGGTGTGTGGCCCATTTGCGTTGCAAATGCAGTGAGACGTTCGCAAACTGCTGGGTTGGTTTTCAAACCTGCGATGACTTCCACAACCTTCATCAAGGGGACAGGATTGAAGAAGTGATATCCCGCAAAATTGGCTGGTCGCTTTAAGGCTGCTGCAATGGCGGTGACGGACAGTGAAGAGGTGTTGGTGACCAGTACGGCCGTCTCAGGCAACAAGTTTTCAAGTTCAACGAACAAAGATTTTTTGATGTCTAAGCGTTCAACGATGGCTTCAACAACCAATTCACACGACTTCAAATCATTCAGGTTGCTAGCACCGTGTAGACGGGATTTGTAGGCATTGACGGTGTCTGCATCCAGTCGCCCTTTGGTGGCCAGTGTGTCCCAGACTTGGAAGACGGCTTCTTTGGCTTTTTGAATGGCGTCTGCTTGCGTGTCATAAAGCCAGACTTGGCTACCTGCTTGTGCTGCAATTTGAGCAATGCCGCGGCCCATAGCGCCTGCGCCAATGACGGCCACTTGATTGAATGCGATGGTCATTTGTTGAATTCGAATTTGTAAAAAAGTCACTGCATTCGCGCAGTGTGTTTTTCATCGACGAACTTGAAGTGCGCCGGGGTTGACGATGTTGGTCGGTGTGCCTTTGATGAAGTTCACGACGTTGTCAAACGCTGCGCCAAAGTACAACTCGTAATTGTCTTTTTCGACGTAGCCAATGTGAGGTGTACAGATGCAGTTCTCGAGACGCAGCAATGCATGACCCTGCAAGATGGGTTCATGTTCAAAGACATCGATGGCAGCCAAGCCAGGACGGCCACGGTTGAGCGAACTGATGAGTGCATCGGGTTCAATCAATTCTGCGCGAGATGTATTCACAATCATGGCGCTGGTCTTCATGCGCGACAAATCGTCTAAGTTCACAATGCCGCGCGTTGCCTCGTTCAAACGCAAATGCAAAGAGATCACATCGCTTTGTTCAAAAAAGGCTTCCCGTGTGGTGGCTGGAATGTAGCCGTGCTGTGCTGCTTTTTCTCTTGAGGCTTCACTTCCCCAAACTACAACGTCCATGCCAAAGGCCTTGGCGTACCCTGCGACCAGCTGCCCAATCTTGCCGTAGCCCCAAATGCCCATGGTGCGGCCGCGCAAAACAGTTCCCATTCCAAAATTGACGGGCATGGATGCCGCCTTCAAACCTGATTGTTGCCAAGCGCCATGTTTGAGGTTGCCAATGTATTGTGGCAATCGGCGAGCTGCGGCCATCACCAAAGCCCAGGTGAGTTCTGCTGGTGCATAAGGTGAACCGGTCCCTTGGGCCACAGCAATGCCTCGCTCGGTGCAAGCCTCTAGATCAATGTGAGAGCCTGCGTGGCCAGTCTGTGAAATGAGTTTAAGTCGAGGCAACTTTTCAATCAGTTGTCTGCTGAGGTGTGTGCGTTCGCGAATCAAAACCAGGATGTCTGCGTCTTTGAGTCGCACAGACAATTGGCCCAAACCTTTGACGGTGTTGGTATAGACCTTGGCGCTGTAGGCATCCAATTTGGATGCGCAATCTAGTTTTCGGACGACATCTTGGTAGTCGTCAAGGATCACAATGTTCATAGGCACTATTGTGCCTTGCCCGAAGGCTTCTATGGCCTTCTGAATTCAAATTTTGAGCACCAAAATGCACTGCATAAATGGCAGCAATGGTGCCGGGGGATTAATGGGGCAGGGAAGGCTTGCTTTTGGCCTCTAAAGCGACCAATCGGTCGAGTTCGGCGCAGACGTCGGCCATGCGGCCAGAAATGACCATTCGACCTGCGCAAGAGGCAGTTTCGCCTTGCTCTGACACACGAAGGACGCGAAGTGCCCGTTGTTGTGCTTGACGCGGGCCCAAGCTTGCACTTGCACTTGGACTTGCACCAGAAATGCTGACTTTGTGACCTGGCTGGGCCTTTTCAAATGTGTTGTCCAAGTTCATTGAAGAGCTGAGGAACTTTTGAAAACCGTTGTAAATGCTTGTGATGCCGAGGAGTGCGATGGTCATATCTAACCTTTGAAAATGGATGAGCGAATCAAATAATGCGGTGGTCAGGGCAATGAGCGATTTACATCAGCAGCGTGTTGCGGATGAGACCCACAGCCAAACCTTCGATGTCAAAGGGTTCGCCAGGTTGAACCAAAATGATGGGGTAGTCGGGGTTTTCGGGCAGCAATTCAATGCGATCGGATTGGCGACGCAAGCGCTTGACGGTGACTTCTTCACCAAGTCGTGCAACCACAATTTGGCCATTGCGTACCTCTTTGGTGGCTTTCACGGCCAGCAAGTCGCCGTCCATGATGCCTGCATCGCGCATGGACATGCCACGAACACGAAGCAAATAATCGGGTTGCTCTTGGAACAGATGAGTTTCGACGTGATAGGTGCGATCGACATGTTCTTGGGCCAAAATAGGCGAGCCGGCAGCAACACGTCCAATGAGTGGCAATGCCAATTGGGCAAAACCGGGCAAAGGCAGGCTGAACAGGTCGCTAGAGTTGCGCATGCTGTCTCGTGAGTTGCCCTTGAGGCGGATACCGCGGGATGTACCGCTGACCAAATCGATGGCGCCTTTGCGTGCCAAAGCTTGCAGATGTTCTTCAGCTGCATTGGCAGATTTGAAACCCAGTACCTGTGCAATCTCTGCACGTGTTGGCGGGGCGCCAGTTTCAGCAATGGTTTTTTGGATGAGTTCCAAAATTTGTTGCTGACGGGCTGTGAGCTTGGGTTGATCGATCATGGTGCGGTCCTTGAAAGGTGGCTGAGTTGACAGATAACTGTTTTCTTATCCAGTAACTGTATTTTTAACCAGTCTTTTTTGAAATGCAAGCAAAAAATCAAAAAATTGTTGTTTTAGGAACCGGTGGCACGATTGCGGGCGAGTCCAGTTCGGCTTCTGAGGGGCTGAGTTACAAGGCTGCTCAGAGGGGGATTGATGTGTTGCTCCAGTCTGTTGCAGAAATCGGACAGGGTCTTCCAGAGGCCTTGAGCGGCTACCAATTTGAATCTGAACAAGTGGCGCAACTGGACAGCAAAGACATGGACTTTGCCACTTGGTACCACTTGGCTCAGCGTTGTGAGGCTTGGCTATCGCAGGAGGATGTGGCGGCGGTGGTGATCACCCATGGCACGGATACGCTGGAGGAAACGGCTTATTTCTTGTCTCGTGTCGTTGCCAATGAAAAGCCCATTGTGCTGACTTGTGCCATGCGTCCTGCCAATTTCAAAGATGCCGACGGCCCTCAAAATTTGCGAGACGCTTTGACGTTTGCATCAGTTGCCAAAGGCGCTGGTGTCTGGATGGTGGCAGCTGGCGAAATACACCACAGTCAGCATGTTCAAAAAGTACATCCCACAAGGTTGAATGCCTTTGACTCGGGCGAAGCTGGCTTAGCAGGCACGGTCATCAAGGACCAAGTGTCATGGCGTTCAGAGTTTGCGCCAGTGGCTCAGCCCAACAAAATCAAGCTTTCTCACTTATCCGATCCCGCGTCATGGCCATGGGTTGAAGTCATCATGAACCATGTGCAAGCCAGTCCCAAGGTGGTGGATTTGCTGGTGAAAGCGGGTGTACATGGCATCGTAGTCGCAGGAACAGGCAATGGCTCTGTTAGCACCGATTTGAAGGAGGGGCTGCTGCGTGCGCAAGAAGCGGGCGTGCAAATTCGCGTTGCCAGTCGATGCAACCAGGGCCCTGTGATCGTGACGGCGTCACAAATCTTCCCTGTGCTAACAGCTTTGAGCCCTGTCAAATCAAGAGTGGCTTTGATACTGGACATGGTGTCCAAGCCAACCCACTGATTTGCCAAAAAAAAATCCGGCCTCAGCCGGATTTAGACATCGCACGTTCGCTTGATCAGGCAGCGCCCAAAGCTTGCATGGCGCGCTTGGTAATGTCTTCCACTGAGCCCATGCCGCTTATGGCGCGGTACTGAGGCGCTGCTAGTGATTCAGCTTTAGCCCAATCGGAGTAATAGGCCACCAAGGGGCGGGTTTGTTGGCTGTAGACGTCCAAGCGCTTTTTGACAGTTTCCTCTTTGTCGTCTTCGCGTTGAACCAAGGGTTCGCCCGTAACATCGTCTTGGCCTTCCACTTTGGGTGGATTGAATTTGACGTGATAGGTGCGGCCAGAAGCAGGATGTGAGCGACGTCCGCTCATGCGTTCAATGATGGCGTCAAAGGGGACATCAATTTCGAGCACGTAATCGAGTTTGACGCCAGCGGCTTTCATGGCATCAGCTTGGGGAATGGTGCGAGGGAAGCCATCAAACAAGAAGCCATTGGCGCAATCTGCTTGCGCAATGCGTTCTTTGACCAAGTTGATGATGAGATCGTCGCTGACCAGCCCGCCCGACTCCATGACGGCTTTGGCTTGAAGACCTAGGGGAGTGCCAGCTTTAACAGCGGCGCGCAACATGTCGCCTGTGGAAATTTGCGGGATGGCAAATTTCTCGCAAATGAAGGCCGCTTGCGTACCTTTGCCCGCACCAGGTGCGCCTAAAAGAATCAGTCTCATGGAAGTTCCGAATAGTTGTTAAATCTTTCGCCACAGCCTGCATGGCTCTCACTGGAGAATAGCATGGGAATCCCAGATTTTCCTGACGCCAGCCCTTCACGGGAATCAGGCCTTGAAAAGTTCGCGAACGCGGGCCAAGTCTTCGGGTGTATCAACGCCCGGGCCAGGGGCCTTTCCAGTGACGTGGACTGCAATTTTGTGACCATGCCACATGGCGCGCAGCTGCTCCAAGGCTTCGCAGTTTTCAATGGGAGCGGGGGGTAATTGGGGGAAGGCTTTTAAAAAACCCACTCGGTAGCCATAAATACCAATGTGCCTGAGTGGCGCAGGGGATGGCAGCTGTTGAATGCCTTGGGTGTTGCCATCGCGCCACCAAGGAATGGGCGCACGGCTGAAATACAAGGCCAGTTGCGCCTGATCCAGAACCACTTTCACCACGTTGGGGTTGGTAAATTCTGCAAGTTGGTGGATGGCATGGGCTGCTGTGCTCATGCTGGCCGAGGGGCGTTGACTCAGCAAAGAGGCAACTTGGTCGATCAAATTTGGATCGATCAGGGGTTCATCGCCTTGCACATTGACCACCACATCGTCGTCAGTCAATCCGAGCAAGGCGCTGGCTTCTGCCAATCGATCGCTGCCACTGGGATGATCAACGCGGGTGAGCAAAGCTCGTATGCCATGTGCTTCGCAAGCAGAAACAATTTCTGGACTGTCTGCTGCAACCACCACTTGCGATGCGTTGGACAATGCGGCACGCTGCGCGACCCTGACCACCATGGGCAAGCCTTGAATGTCTGCCAAGGGTTTGTTGGGTAGCCGTGTTGACGCTAATCGCGCGGGAACCAGGACTGTGAAAGAGCGACTCATGTCAGTGGAAGGGCTGTTTAGACCAAAGGCGTACGGGGTTTAAGTGACTCCAACTCTTCATCACTGAGTGTGCGTGCTTCGTTTTCTAGCAAGATGGGAATGCCATTTCGAATGGGGTAAGCCAAACGCGCACTGCGCGACCACAGCTCTTGCAATTCGCGTTGCACATCCAAAGGGCCCTTGGTGACTGGGCAAACCAACAGTTCGAGTAATTTCGTGTCCATGGCTTCAATGATAACGGTGACGGGTGTTGACGAGTGCATCGAATGCCTGCCAGAACGACAATTCTGGCTCAAACAGCAGAGGAACCGCAAAAGCTTCAGGGTGAGTTGCCCAAAGCTTGATGGCGTCTTTCTCTGTGCACAGCAATTTCAAATGGGGATGGGATGCGTGCCAGTTTGAAAAGTTGGCGTGATCGGGCAGGGCATGCAGTTGTGCAATTTGAATGCCGCGCTCGTTCAGCATGTGGGCGAAAGCCTGTGGTTTGGCAATGCCACACACCACTTCAACAGATTGATTTTGGAGGGCAGTCAATTCGATGGATTGTCCCAAGCCATTTATGGCCTGCGCACTGAGTTGGCGAGTGGACTCGAAACCTTCAGCCAAAGTTCTGTGCTGCGTGTGAAGCAACAAATCGACAGTTCTGGGCCAAGACTCGCGCAAGGGGCCGGCCGGTAGCAAGTGTCCATTGCCGATGCCATTGCTGTCCATGACGCAAATTTCGATGTCCCTTTGAAGCGCTGCATGTTGCAAGCCATCATCGCAAACCATGAAGCGAATGTTGGGGTGCTGACGCAAGAGTTGCTGTGCCGCAGCGACGCGATTGGCGCCTACTGCGACGGGGACTTGGCACTTCTGAAAAATCAACAAGGGCTCATCACCCACTTGATCGGCTGTGCTTTGTGCGTTCACCAGCTGAACTTGTTCTTGCGTGCGTCCGTAACCTCTGGACACCACACCCACTTGATGACCTTGTTGTGTCAGGCGTTGCACGATGGCCATGGTGAGCGGGGTTTTACCGCCGCCACCCGCCACCACATTGCCCACCACAATGACAGTGGCATTGAGCTTGTGTGTTTGAATGAATCCCAAGGCAAACATTGAGCGCCGAACAAACCAGGCCAATTTGTAAAGCACTTCGATGGGCCACAACAAATAGGTGATGACCGAAGTGGTTTGCCAATGGCGTGGAAGTTGATGAAGCCATTGCATGGTGTGTCGCTCAGCTAAGAACGCTTATGGCTTGGTCACGTTGTTGCCAGACGCATTTTGCGTGGCAAACGAAATTTTGGAAATGCCTTGCATGCGCGCAGCTTCAAGGACATTGACCACGGCTTGATGAGAAGCGGATGCATCGGCTTTGATCAACAAGGTGGCGTCTGATTTGTTCATGCTGCTGAGTGCCGAGCCAATTTCTTGTGGTGTTCTGCCTTCAAGTTTTGCACCGTTGACAGCGTACATGCCTTGCGCATTGACCGACACCACCCAAGTTTGGGGTGTGCCTGAAGTCTGTTGCGAATTGGCTGTTGGCAAGCTCAAGTTCATTTCATTGAACTTGGACCACGTGGTGGTGAGCATCAGAAAAATGAGGATGACCAGCAAGACATCAATGAACGGGATCAAATTGATGTCGGGTTCGGCTGGTGCGTTGGTTTTGAATTTCAAGGCGGGCCTTTTGAAAAATCAATCGCGCATGGCGGCCAAATGTCTTGCAAAACGCTCGGATGCCCACTCCATTTGGAGCACCATGCGATCGACCTTGGCTTTGAAAAAACGCCATGCCATGAGACAAGGAATAGCGACCAACAGGCCCAATGCTGTGTTGTAAAGCGCCACCGAAATGCCGTGGGCCAGTTCAACGGGTTGTTGTTGACCAGGCGATTGCAAACCAAACAACTCAATCATGCCAATGACGGTTCCCAACAAGCCAAGCAGGGGTGCCGCAGAAGCCAATGTGGCCAAAGCGTTCAGGTAACGCTCAAGTCCTTGTGCCGCCATTCGACCTTCCATTTCCATGCTTTCTCGCACGTCTTGGTGGCTGGCGGAAGGATTGAGCGCCAATGTTTGTAAGCCCGCTGCAAAAATGGGTCCAACGGAGCCCATTTGGGCCAATTCTTGAAGGCTTGCATCGGAGGGGAAGCCTTGCCGCGTGCTGTCGATGGCTTTGGTCAGCGCGCTCGGTGGCAGCACTTTGGACGTTCGCAAAGCAAAGATGCGCTCGAAAATGATGGCGAGTGCAAAAATGGAGCAGAGGATCAAAGGCCAGATGGGCCAACCTGCGGCTTGTATGATGCTTAACAAAATCAATCTTTCTACTTCTGGTTTCAGTTTTGATTATGGCTGATGGAATTGTTCCGTCATTCTGTGGATAACTTTGTGAAGAACATGGCCAGAACGGCCTTGAAAACCGCATGAATCCTGGGTTTCTTTGGACTGCTTATTATTTGATCAATAATTTATTCAATGATATCAATGGCTTACATGGATGAATGCATTTGTTTGGCCGTTTATTCAGTGAGCCGCCTTGCCAATCCGAAACTGTGGACTGTTTCGGAATGAAATTAAAGGCTTGGCTCTAGAAATGCTTCTAAAACCCGCAAAAAATAAGGCTTTTTTGTCATGCGCGTAGATTCTGAGCCACGTGTTTGGTCGGTTGGTGCTTTGTGCCTTGCAATTGCAGACACTTTGAATGCGCGCTTCAATCCTGTTGCGGTCAAGGGCGAAATTTCTGGCTTTGCGCGCGCAGCCAGTGGCCATTGTTATTTCAATCTCAAAGACGACAGCGGGCAAATACGCTGTGCCATGTTCAAAAGGGCCGCCAGTGCTTTGGGCTTTGTACCGCGCGATGGCGAGTTGGTTGAAGTTCGCGGCAAATTGGGCGTTTACGAAGCAAGAGGCGACTTGCAGTTGATTGTCGACAGCATGCAGCGAGCTGGGCAAGGCGATTTGTTCGCCCAGTTTCTCAAGCTCAAAGCCACGCTTGAGGCAGAGGGCTTGTTTGAACCATCTCGCAAGCAAGACATCCCCGCGCAACCTCGTGCCATCGGCTTGATCACATCCTTGGGGGCTGCGGCATTGCACGATGTTGCCTCTGCCTTGCAAAGGCGTGTCCCGCACATTCCTGTCATTTTGGCTTCGGCCTCAGTTCAAGGTGCCAACGCCCCCGTGGAGTTGCTGCGCAGTCTTCAGCAGTTGGTCGGCTGGCAAGGTCCGACAACAAACGCATCACCCCAAGGGCTGGCCGTGGATGTCATCTTGATGGTACGCGGTGGTGGTGCCATGGAGGATTTATGGGCCTTCAACGACGAGTCTTTGGTCCGAGCGATTGCCTCGTGCCCCATCCCCATTGTGTCGGGTGTCGGTCATGAAACTGATTTCACGCTTGCAGACTTCGCCGCTGATTTACGCGCGCCAACGCCCACAGCAGCTGCTGAAATGGTGGCCACTGAAAGGGGGCAATTGTTGGGGGAACTGGACGCATTCCAAGAAGAACTCTCGACTGCATTGAACCTCACGGTAGACCGAATGAATCAGCGACTCGATTGGATTGCAGGGCGTCTAGGTCGTCCTTCTTCGCGCTTGAGTGACCAAACCCGCCGTTTGTCGAGTATTTCTCAGGCTTTGCAGTTTGGTCTGAAAGGCCAGATTCAACGCAATCAGCAAAAGTTGCAGCGACTGGCGGAGTCCATGCCCCGAGTGCGTCAACAAAACCTGAACGATGCGCAGCGACAGCTTCAAAATTTCGAAACGCGCCTTGGGTTGCTAGACCCCCACTTGGTTTTGGACAGAGGCTATGCGTGGCTGACGGATGAGGCGGGACAGGCCTTGACCAAGGTGGGCAGTTTTCAAACTGACCAGCGTGTGACGGCCACCTTGGCGGATGGCAAGGTGCAACTGCAGGTTAAATCCCAAAGCTAGCACCCCGTTAGAGGCAACCCTTGAAGGCGTGAGCTTTTTGCGGGTCTGACGCAGACAAATGTGCCTGATCAACCTACAATACTCTTTTGATTTTTATTGCACTTTTACGAGGACACCATGGAACATACCCTGCCAGCACTGCCTTATGCCATCGACGCATTGGCCCCTCACTACAGCCAAGAAACCTTGGAATTTCACCATGGCAAGCACCACAACGCTTACGTTGTGAATTTGAACAATTTGCAAAAAGGCACTGAATTTGAATCAATGTCTTTGGAAGAAATCATCAAGAAATCCAGCGGCGGTATCTACAACAATTCCGCTCAAATCTGGAACCACACCTTCTTCTGGAACTGCATGAAGCCCAACGGCGGTGGTGAACCTACAGGCGCTTTGGCTGCTGCCATTAACGCCAAATTTGGCTCCTACGCTGCGTTCAAAGAAGCTTTCGTCAAAAGCGCCGTGGGCAACTTCGGCTCTGGCTGGACATGGTTGGTTAAAAAGGCTGACGGTAGCGTCGACATCGTCAACATGGGCGCCGCAGGTACACCCCTGACAACAGCCGACAAAGCCTTGTTGACAGTGGACGTTTGGGAACACGCTTACTACATTGACTACCGCAACATGCGTCCCAAGTTTGTTGAAACATTCTTGGACAAGTTGGTCAACTGGTCTTTCGCAGAAGCCAATTTCGCTTAATTTGCGAATTGCCAAGCCGCAAACAAAAACAGCCCCTTGGGGCTGTTTTTTTTCGTACGCTGAAGCTCAGCGAATCATCATGCCACCATCGGCCACGATGGTTTGACCCGTGATGTATTTGCCCGCGGCACTGGCCAGCAAAACGGCAATGCCGCCAATATCATCGGGTTCACCAATGCGGCGCAAGGGCGTTTCGTTTTCAACCATGCCCGCTTTCACGGGGTCGTCTGTTAAGGCTTTGGCAAAGTCAGTGCGAATGAGGCCTGGCGCGATGCAGTTGACGCGAATGTTGTCGGGACCCCATTCAACCGCCAAGTTGCGCGCCAGTTGCATGTCGGCTGCTTTGGAAATGTTGTAAGCCCCAATGACGGCGGAGCCATGCAAACCACCGACCGATGACACCAAGACAATGGCGCCATCTTTGCGAGCCTTCATGTCTGGATAGACCATGTTGCAAAGCCAAGAGCTGGACAACACGTTGTTGTGCATCACTTTGTTAAAGATCTCATCGCTCATGCCGGTAGCAGGGCCGTAGTAGGGGTTGCTGGCGGCATTGCAGACCAAGATGTCGATCGGTCCCCACGTTTCTTTGGTTTTTTGAATCATCGCCTGCAGTTGGTCCTTGACTGCAATGCTGGCGCTGATGGCCATGGCCGTGCCGCCTTCGGCTTGAATTTCCTTGACCACCGCTTCGCAGGCGTCCAATTTACGGCTCGACACCACCACTTTGGCGCCTGCGCGGGCCAATTGAAATGCGATGGATCGGCCAATGCCGCGACTGGCGCCTGTGACGATGGCAACTTTGCCAGTGAGGTTGAACAGTTTCATAGGTCTCCTTGGATGTGAAGGGTTGATGTCCCAAACCAAAAGTGTGCCTTTAAATGGGCCATTGAACTGTCGTGCGTGTGTCAGCGACAATGGCGCTTGAACAAATGCAATGAGCAAACTAAACCATTTGAGCATGTCAATGGATCGAATACAAACAGTGGTGATCGGGGCTGGGGTGGTGGGCCTGGCGGTTGCGCGCAAGCTGGCGCTTGAAGGTCAAGAGGTCCTGCTGCTCGAGTCTGCAGATGCCTTTGGCACAGGCACCAGCTCGCGCAACAGTGAAGTGATTCACGCCGGTATTTATTACCCCCAAGGGTCTCTCAAGGCGCAACTTTGCGTGCAGGGTCGCCAACGTCTTTATGCCTACTGTCGTGAGCGCAACGTTTCTCACCAACAATGCGGTAAGTTGATTGTGGCCACGTCTTCCGATCAAGTGGCGCAATTGAAGGTAATTCAGGCCAAAGCTGCCGCCAATGGCGTTGTGGGCGAAGATGCGCTGCGGCTGTTGACTAAATCGGAAGCCTTGGCCAAGGAGCCGGCTTTGAATTGTGAAGCCGCCTTATGGTCGCCCAGCACTGGCATTGTGGACAGCCACGCTTTGATGCTGAGCTACTTAGGTGATTTTGAAAATGCTGGTGGTTTGTTGGCCCTGAATTCGCGCTTTGAATCCGCGCAAGTGTTGCAGCAAGAGGGTGCCTCTCAGTTTTTAGTCCGCACCGTCGATGGCACTGAGTTGTTGGCGCAAAGGGTGGTCAACGCAGCTGGTTTAACAGCCCCCGATGTGGCTCGGAAATTCTTGGGCATGAACACTGCGCATTTGCCCAAGGCTTATTACGCCAAAGGCAATTATTTCAGTTTGTCTGGCAAGTCACCATTCAAGACGCTGATCTATCCGGTGCCCGAAGCAGCAGGCTTGGGTGTGCACTTAACTTTGGACTTGGCGGGCCAAGCGAAGTTTGGACCTGATGTGGAATGGGTGGACTCTCCCGATGATTTAGAGGTTGATCCGCGCAGAGGGGATGCGTTTTATGCCGAGGTGCGAAAGTACTGGCCTGGCTTGGCCGACGGCGCTTTGCAAGCTTCTTATGCCGGCATACGGCCCAAGATCAATGCGCCTCATGAAGCCGCGGCAGACTTTGCCATACTGGGCCCGCAAGCCTTGAAAGTGAATGGATTGGTTCACTTGATGGGAATTGAGTCACCCGGCCTGACAAGCTCATTGGCCATTGCTGAGCGGGTGTGTACTTTGCTTCAGCGGTGATGCTGGTTAAGACTTGCTCAATTGCTGCAAGGCCTTGGCCACTTCATGGACCAATGCAGGGCCTTTGTAGATGAGACCCGTGTAGATTTGCACCACATCGGCACCGGCTTCAATTTTGCTGACGGCGTCGTAAGCGCTGAGAATGCCGCCCACGCCAATGATGGGAAATTGTGAGCCTAAGTGTTGCCTTAACAATCGAATGACACGGTTGCTGCCTGCCAACACAGGGGCGCCCGACAGGCCGCCCATTTCATCGCCGTGCGGCATGCCCTTGACGGCATCGCGCGACAAGGTGGTGTTGGTGGCAATGACGCCGTCAATTTGATGTTTGCGCAAACTGTTGGCGATAACGGCCACTTGTTCGTCGTCTAAATCGGGTGCGATTTTGAGGAACACAGGAACGCGTTTTTGATGCTTCTCGGCCAAGGCTTGTTTGCGTTCGTTGAGCGCCGACAAGAGTTGGTCCAAAGCCTCGTCGGTTTGCAATGAACGCAAGTTTTTGGTGTTGGGACTGGAGATGTTGACCGTGACATAGTCGGCGTGTTCGTAGACGCCGCTGAGGCCAATGAGGTAATCGTCGGTGGCGCGTTCAATGGGTGTGGCGGCGTTTTTGCCAATATTCAAGCCCAGCAGGCGACCTTGGCTTCTGAACTTGGACTTTTTGACGTTACTCACAAACGCGTCCAGACCTTCATTGTTGAAGCCAAGCCGGTTGATGAGGGCTTTGGCATCGTGCAGTCGGAACATGCGCGGCTTGTCGTTGCCTGGCTGGGGGAGTGGGGTGACCGTGCCGACTTCGACAAAGCCAAAACCCATGGCACCCAGACCATCGATGCACCGGGCATTTTTGTCTAGACCTGCAGCCATGCCCACGCGGTTGGGAAATGTGAGACCCGCCAGTTGGACAGGGTCGGCAATCCATGGCTGGCGGTAGGCACGGTCTAGAAAAGTGTTTTGGGTGCGAGCCAACTGTTGCAACGTGAGGTCGTGCGCAACCTCGGGGTCGAGGTTGAATAAAATTGGGCGGGCGAGGGCGTAAAGGTTCAGGGACATTGGATAATCTCGTTCAATACAAGCATTGTCTCAAAAAAGCATATGACTCAAGACGAATTGAAAGCATTGGTAGGCCAAGCCGCATTGCAATACGTGGTCCCTGGTGAAATTGTGGGTGTGGGAACGGGCTCAACCGTGAACAAATTCATTGACGCATTGGCCTCTATGAAGGACCAAATCAAAGGCGCTGTGTCGAGTTCTGAGGCTTCTACGGTTCGCCTCAAAGCGCTGGGCATTCCCGTGTTTGACAGCAACGATGTGGTCGAGTTGGCGGTGTACATCGACGGTGCGGATGAAATCAATGGTCAAGGCCACATGGTCAAAGGCGGCGGCGCTGCGCTGACACGTGAAAAAATTGTGGCCGCGCAATCGAAGATGTTTGTGTGCATTGCCGACGAATCCAAATTGGTCGATCACTTGGGCACATTTCCATTGCCTGTTGAAGTAATCCCTATGTCCAGCGCCCGCATCATGGCGCAATTTGCCAAGATGGGCGGCCAAGCACAAGTTCGATTGAAAGATGGCCAGCCACTGGTGACAGACAACGGACAGCACATCATTGATGTGAAGGGTTTGACCATTTCAGACCCCGTGGCCTTTGAAGCTGAAGTCAGCCAGTGGCCAGGCGTTGTCACTGTCGGTGTGTTTGCCTATCAGAAGGCCCAGGTTTGTTTGCTGGGCACTTCTTCAGGTGTTAAAACACTCAAGTTTTAAGTTTTTAAACTTGAAGCTTGCGGTGCCGTCATGCCTTGATGGCGAAGCAATGCATTCAAAGACGGTTCACGGCCTCTGAAGGCCACAAAAGAGGCCAGTGCAGGGCGGCTGCCGCCAGCTTCCAAAATGGCTTCACGGTACCGTCTGCCGGTCTCCAAGCTAGGAGAGCCATCAGCTTGTGCCGTTTCCTCAAATGCTGCGTAGGCATCTGCTGACAAAACTTCCGCCCATTTGTAGCTGTAATAACCTGCTGCATACCCACCTGCAAAAATATGGCTAAAGGTGTGTGCCATGCGGTTGAATTCGGGTGCTTGAATCACAGCCACTTCAGCACGAACCTTTTGCAACACGGGCATGAAATCGTCTTGCGGGCGGTGCTCGCTGTGCAAGAGCATGTCCATCAAGGCAAATTCAATTTGACGCAAGGTTTGCAGGCCGCTTTGGAAGTTTTTGGCGGCCACCATCTTGTCGAACAATTCACGTGGCAAAGCTTCCCCTGTTTTGACATGGGCAGACATGTGCTTCAGCACATTCCATTCCCAGCAAAAGTTCTCCATGAATTGACTTGGCAATTCCACGGCGTCCCATTCCACGCCACTGATGCCAGACACATCGCGTTCGTTCACTTGCGTCAACATGTGATGCAGGCCATGACCAAATTCATGGAACAGCGTGATGACATCATCGTGCGTTAGCAAGGGAGGCTGACCATCGACGCCATCTGCAAAGTTACACACCAAATGGGCCACGGGCGTTTGCAATTGTTGCGTGTCTGGCCTGAGCCAACGCGCACGAACATCGTCCATCCAGGCGCCGCCTCGTTTGCCTGCACGTGCAGGTGGATCTAGGTAGAACTGGCCTACCAATTGACCATTGCGTTCAAGGCGATAAAAGCCCACGGCAGGGTGCCATACTGGCGCTTGATCTTCTCGAATGCTGACTTCAAACAATGTCTCAATGATTTTGAAGAGACCCTGCAATACTTTAGGCGCTGTAAAGTATTGCTTCACTTCCTGCTCGCTGAAACTGTATCGGGCCTCTTTCAGTTTTTCCCCGATGTAAGGCCAATCCCAAGCTTGCGGGTTTTTCAAGCCCAATTGGTCTGCGGCAAATTGACGCATGTCTGCCAAGTCTTTTTCGGCGTAAGGACGCGCGCGCTGAGCGAGATCGCGCAAAAACGCAATGACTTTGTCGGGTGAGTCGGCCATTTTGGTGGCCACGGACACTTCTGCGTAATTTTGATAACCCAGGAGCTTTGATTCCTCTTCGCGCAGTTGCAAAATTTCTTGAATGATGGCGCTGTTGTCGAGCGCTGTAAATTCTGCGGGTGCTTGGTCTGAAGCTCGGGTGACATAAGCGCGGTAAAGCTGATGACGCAAATCGCTGCTTTTGGCAAATTGCATCACTGGCAAATAACAAGGCATTTTGAGGGTTAACTTGTAACCTGGCTTGCCTTCTTTTTCTGCAGCTTCGCGTGCTGTATTTTGAACATCTTCCGGCACACCCTCTAATGCCTCTTTTTCGACATAAAGTGAGAATTTGTCGGTGGCATCCAAAGCGTTTTCACTGAATTTTTGGCTCAACTCGGCCATGCGCTCTTGAATGGCGGCGTATCGAGTTTTGGCTTCACCTTGAAGTTCGGCGCCACCCAACACAAAGTTGCGCAAAGCATTTTTCAAAGCTTGTTGTTGTGCAGCATCCAATAAAGCTGAGTTGACCGCTTTGTATTTGGCATAGAGGCGTTCATCAGAGCCAAGCTTTGTCCAAAACTCAGTGACTTTGGGCAAGGCTTCGTTGTAGGCCGCACGCAACTCAGGCGTATCGGCAACACTTTTCAAGTGGCTCACGGCGCCCCAGGCGCTGCTCAAGCGCTCGGTGCTGACATCCAAGACTTTGGCAATGGCTTGCCATTGCGCTGGAAACTCGGGGGCTGTCACTGTTTCAAGTGCTTCAGATGCAGATGCCAACAATACGTCGATGGCAACGCTGACATGTTCTGGTTTGATTTGGTCAAACAAGGGCAAGCTGCCCAGTTGAAGCAATGGGTTGTTTGCGTGAGAAAGAGTTGTCATGGCGTGGTTAAATTTTGGATCAATGCTCAAGCCGCAGTACGTTCAGCAGCTTCTAAAGTGTTCACCAACAACATGGTGATGGTCATCGGGCCAACGCCGCCTGGCACAGGCGTGATGTAGCTGGCAACTTGCTCAACGCCTGCAAAGTCCACATCACCACACAACTTGCCTTCGTCATTGCGGTTCATGCCAACGTCCAACACCACGGCACCCGGTTTCACCATGTCAGCGGTTAAGACGTTTCGTTTGCCAACGGCAGCCACAATGACATCCGCTTGAAGCGTCATGGCTTTGAGGTCCTTGGTTGCGCTGTGGCAAATGGTCACGGTGGCATTTTTTTGCAAGAGCATCATGGCCATGGGTTTGCCCACAATGTTGCTACGGCCAATGACCACGGCATGTTTGCCCTTCAAGTCGTAGCCAATGCTTTCTAGCATTTTCATACAGCCGTAAGGCGTGCAGGGCCAAAAGCCTGGCATGCCTGTCATCAGGGCGCCGGCACTTGCGATGTGAAAGCCATCGACATCTTTGGCGGGTGAAATAGCCTCAATGACCTTCTGCGCATCAATGTGCGCAGGTAAAGGCAACTGCACCAAAATGCCGTGAATGTTGGGGTCAATGTTAAGTGCTTGAACACGTGCCAATAATTCGGCTTCGCTCATGCTGTCCGGGTATTTTTCTAAAACTGAATGCAGGCCGCTGTCGTGACAGGCCTTCACCTTGTTGCGCACATAGACCTGGCTGGCAGGGTTCTCGCCAACCAAGACCACGGCAAGACCAGGTGTGATGCCTTTGGATTTGAGCGCAGATGTGCGCGAAGCAACTTCCGCACGCAGTTGTTGGGAGAGGGCGTTGCCATCAATGCGTTGTGCTGTCATGTTGTGTCTCTCAAAAATGAAATACCGTGTTTGAAGTAAAAACGCCCGCGATTTGAAAATTCACGGGCGTTGAAAAAGCGTTGAAGCCTTTATGCTTTGGGTGCGTTTTGCCCCAATGCAATTTTGAGCAGATCTGCCACTGTGTTGGCATTCAATTTTTCCATGATATTGGCGCGATGGGCCTCAACGGTTTTGATGCTGATGCCTAAGTCGTCGGCGATCTGTTTGTTCAAACGACCCGCAACAATGCGCTCGAGGACTTGGGCTTCGCGTCCGGTCAGTTTAGACAGCAGCGCATCTCGATTTGCGGCGTTTTGATAATCAGAGAATGACTCGCGCGCGCTGTCCAGCATGCGTTCAACCAAACTGACCAATTCGTCTTCTTTGAACGGCTTCTGAATAAAGTCCATGGCACCTTTTTTCATGGTGTTGACTGCCATGGGCACGTCGCCGTGGCCGGTGATGAACACGATGGGCAAAGGCGAACGACGCTCGACCAGCTTGTCTTGCAATTCAAGACCCGTCATGCCGCCCATGCGGATGTCGACGATCAGACAAGCAACCTCACGTGGGTCGTATCGACTGAGGAATGATTCAGCAGAGTCAAAGCACCGAACACGGTAATCTTTGCCTTCTAAAAGCCACTGAAGTGAATCGCGAACGGCCTCGTCGTCGTCGACAACGTAAACAGTTCCTTTTTTGGGTATCAAACTCATGTGGGGTCCCAGTGTTACTAAATCAATTCAAAGTCGTTCCGCCGGATGGGATCCAAAAGGAAAAACAACATCCAACTACCTCGTCGGCATTGTAGAGGTTCTCGGCGGTAATTCTGCCCTTGTGCGACTCCACAATGGTCCGGCACAAATTCAGGCCAATGCCCATCCCTTCTGACTTGGTTGAGAAAAACGCTTCATAAAGCCTTTCCATGACCTCGGGTGGCAGGCCACGGCCTGTGTCTGTGACGGCAAAATGGACGGTCTCTTGCTGGTCCACCACCTTTGGAACCACACGCAACTCCACATGGCGCTGTCCAACTGGGCGTTCGGCATTGTCAATGGACTCCGCTGCATTTTTCATCAAATTGACAAGCACCTGCTCAATCAAGATGGGATCGACTTGAAGTTTGGGCAGGCGGGACGCGACGTAATGCGAAAGTCGCACATTACGGCGCCGCAACTCAATTTCAGCCAATTCAACGGCCTCATTGACCATGGACAAAACGTCAGACTCAGCCCTGTTGGGTTCGCTGCGTTTGACGAAGGAGCGAATGCGATGAATGATTTGACCCGCGCGTTGGGCCTGATGGGCTGTCTTTTCTAGGGCCCAAACAAGGTCTTTCTCTTCAATTTGTTGGCCTTTGATGCGTGACAACATGCCATTGCAATAGTTGGTGATGGCTGTCAGAGGTTGATTGAGTTCATGGGCCACACTGGAGGCCATTTCACCCATGGTGATCAGACGGCTGGCGTTTTGCGCGCGTTCTGCTTGCTGCGCTGCCAACTCTTCTGCTTGCCTACGCGTCGTGATGTCGGTTGCAATGACCAACTGGGCTAAACGGCCATCCGCCCAGTTGATGTAGCGGGTTCGTATCTCTAGCCATTTGCTCAGGTGCGCAACATAAATTTCAGCCCGCTCGGCTGGGGCAACCGTCAAGCTTTCAGTGGGTAAACCTGCCAAAGCGTCAACGTCGTCCAGTTCCATTTCGGCATTGCGAATGTCCAGCATGCCTGCTTTTTCAACCAAACTCAAATGACCATTCGTATCAGTCCCAAACCACTGGCGGTAAAGTTTGTTGGCGAACAACAATTCCTCACTGCCAAGGGGCGCGACGGAAACCGACGCATCCAAGGCTTCCAACACAATCGTGAAGCGCTCGTAGGATGCCGCCAATTGTTCACGAACCCGATTGGGTTCCGTGATGTCGGTCATGGAGGTCATCCAGCCGGTTTGTTGACCCATGGCATCAATCAAAGGTGAGACGTACAAACGCGCATCAAAAATGCTGTTGTTTTTGCGTTTGACACGAACTTGAAATCCGCCCGCAATTTGTTTGCCGCTCATCTCTTCTTCCAAGCGGGTCATCAGTTGGTCGCGGTCTTCATCGGGCCAGTATGGAAAGGGCGCCACTGCACCAATGAGTTCGTTTTCTTGCCATCCCGTCATCTGACAAAAAGCCAAATTGACATAAGTGATGCGACCTTCCATGTCGAGCGCGCGCATGCCCGTCAGCATGGAGTTTTCCATGGCGCGGCGGAAATTGGTTTCTGCCATCAATTCTTTTTGTGTTTGCTGACGCTTGCGTGTGTGACGCCAGTTACCAATCAACATCCATGCTGTCAGCAAACTCAAAGAAGTGACGAGCCAAAACAAGCCACTGCCCACCAAGTCTTGCGAAGTTTTCCAAGTTTGCGCACGCAAAATCAGCCCATTGCCGACGGGTGAGACAGGTACTTCAAACTCATTGTTTTGGTTCACGATACCAGGCACGAAATTCCAGATGCTGGTCCGCTTTGGAATGGTCTGACCTGCAATCAAATTGCCTTCGCTGTCAAGCAAGGAGACGGCGTACTTCGCCAAAATTTCCGTTGGCACACCATAGCGCAGCAAACTTTCAACGGCATATTCCGCCATCACGACACCATTGAATCGGCCCTGCGAATTGGTCAATGGCGTGTGCAATTGCAACACCACGTTGCGGGCGTAATTTTCTTGCCCCGCGCCGGGGCTTCCAATGGACAAGCTTCCGTCGTCTTCTTGCGAATAAACAGGCTGCATCAAATCGCGTGCCAAGCTGTAGCTGTTTTCGGACTCACCCCATTTCAGAACTTCACCAACGCGCCACTTTTGACTGACCAAAACGCTGGGGGCGGTTTGACTGGCCAAAATTTTTCGTTTGTCATCGACCCACGCCACAGTTTGCAGTTCAGGGTTTTTCATCACCAAGGATTCAGCCCTTCGGGTGAATTCTTTGATGTCGATGTCTTTGTTTGATGCGTCTCTGGCCAAACGCATGATTTGTTCTTGGCGTTCTAACAATCGCAAACGCAGGCGTTGCTGGCTGTATTCCACATCGCGCTTGACGGCCTCTTGTTCGCGGTCAATTTCCTCTACGCGCAGGTACCAAAATGAAAAAACAATGGCACTTAAGAACAGAAGAACAGAAGCAATAGGGGCCAAACTGGCAAAACGGTCTTGGCGAACTGGATTCTGGCGTTTCCACCATCGGCGCCACCAGTTGGTAGGTTTCATCGCCTTTAAGGTTATTGCTGCGTTTTGCGACTTCATCCCCTAGAGTTTAGGGGAAACCCTTTTTAGTAAATTTCATAATACAAAATGCAAAAGCACAATTTGAAATTTATAAAACTTTGTGCGAGAATTCCGAAAAAATGGATCAACCACGGCCTACAAAGGAGACAAACATGTCAGCCGTTCAGCCTAATAACGTCCTCAATGACTTGGACGCCATTGAAACCCGTGAATGGATGGACGCACTGTCCGCCGTGATTGAAAAAGAAGGTGGTGAACGCGCCCACTTCTTATTGGAGCAACTCCTTGAACATGCCCGCGAAAACAGCATTGACATGCCGTTTTCTGCCAATACGGGTTATGTGAACACCATCGAGCCTGATCAAGAAGCCCATTGCCCAGGCAACATCGAGATTGAAGAGCGCCTGCGTGCTTACATGCGCTGGAACGCCATGGCCATGGTGGTCAAGGCCAATCGCCACAACCCTGAAGATGGTGGTGATTTGGGCGGCCACATTGGCTCTTTTGCCTCATTGGCCCACATGTTCGGTGCTGGTTTCAATCACTTCTGGCATGCTGAGAGCGAAAACCACGGCGGCGATTGCTTGTACATCCAAGGTCACGTGTCACCTGGCGTTTATGCCCGTGCTTATTTGGAAGGCCGGTTGACAGAAGAGCAGTTGCTCAACTTCCGTCAAGAAGTGGATGGCAAGGGTTTGTCTAGCTACCCACACCCTAAGTTGATGCCTGAGTTCTGGCAGTTCCCTACAGTGTCGATGGGCCTTGGCCCTTTGATGGCCATCTACCAAGCGCGCTTCTTGAAGTACTTGCATGCACGCGGCATTGCCAACACCGAAAACCGAAAAGTGTGGGTGTTCTGTGGTGACGGTGAGATGGACGAAGTGGAGTCCTTGGGCGCCATTGGTTTGGCTGCCCGTGAAAAGCTCGACAACTTGATCTTTGTGGTCAATTGCAATTTGCAACGTTTGGACGGCCCTGTTCGCGGCAACGGCAAGATTGTTCAAGAACTCGAAGGTGAGTTCCGCGGCTCAGGCTGGAACGTGATCAAGCTCTTGTGGGGCAGCGAGTGGGACAAGCTCTTGGCGCGTGACAAAGACGGTGCACTGCGCAAGATCATGATGGACACCTTGGACGGCGACTTCCAAGCGTTCAAAGCCAACGATGGCGCTTATG
>CANGCI010000007.1 GCA_947451995.1 Comamonadaceae bacterium
CATGTGAAAGCTGGTGAACTTATTCCTGGGCGCTTGTTAAGCCCCCTAGAAATTCAATCAATTTTGGAGAAGGCCATAGCATGAGTAGACAAATTCGTAACATCGCGATCATCGCCCACGTTGACCACGGTAAAACCACCATGGTTGACCAACTGCTGCGTCAGTCCGGCACATTTGCCGAACACGAAAAAGTGGTCGACACTGTCATGGACAACAACGCCATTGAGCGTGAACGTGGCATTACCATCTTGGCCAAAAACTGTGCCGTCAGCTGGGAAGGTACGCACATCAACATCGTTGACACCCCAGGCCACGCAGACTTTGGTGGTGAAGTGGAGCGCGCTTTGTCCATGGTGGACGGCGTGGTCTTGCTGATTGACGCGCAAGAAGGTCCTATGCCTCAAACGCGTTTCGTGACCAAGAAGGCTTTGGCCTTGGGCCTGAAGCCCATCGTGGTTGTGAACAAAGTGGACAAGCCCGGTGCGAACCCAGACAAAGTGGTCAATCAAGCTTTTGACTTGTTTGACAAATTGGGCGCAACAGACGAACAACTCGACTTCCCAGTGGTTTACGCCTCGGGCATCAACGGCTGGACATCCTTAGAAGAGGGCGCACCAGGCGAGCAGTGGGGTCCTGACATGTCTGCACTTTTCAACACGGTGTTGAAGCACGTGCCCGCACAAGCAGGTGATCCAGATGCGCCATTGCAATTGCAAATTTCAGCGCTTGATTTCTCGACCTTTGTCGGACGCATTGGTGTGGGCCGTATCAGCCAAGGCACCATCAAGCCCATGATGGATGTGTTGGTCATGGAAGGTCCTGATGGCAACTCAATCAAAGGCCGCATCAACCAAGTGTTGACTTTCCGTGGTTTGGACCGCGTCCAAGTGACTGAAGCTGGACCTGGCGACATTGTGCTGATCAACGGTATTGCCGACTTGAACATTGGCGTCACTGTGACGGATCCGGCCAATCCTGCACCCTTGCCCATGCTCAAAATTGACGAGCCCACATTGACCATGAACTTCTGCGTGAACACCAGCCCCTTGGCCGGTCGTGAAGGCAAGTACGTCACCAGCCGTCAAATATGGGACCGTCTGCAAAAAGAATTGCAACACAACGTGGCATTGCGCGTCAAAGAAACTGACGAAGAAGGCGTGTTTGACGTTGCAGGTCGCGGTGAATTGCACTTGACCATCTTGCTGGAAAACATGCGCCGCGAAGGCTACGAAATGGCTGTGTCTAAGCCACGCGTGGTGTTCCGTGATGTGAACGGTGAGCGCCACGAACCTATCGAATTGGTCACAGCCGACATCGAAGAAACACACCAAGGCGGCGTGATGCAGGCTTTGGGCGAGCGCAAAGGCGAGTTGGTCAACATGGAACCCGATGGCCGCGGCCGTGTGCGTTTGGAATACCGCATTCCTGCACGTGGTTTGATTGGTTTCACCAATGAGTTCTTGAACTTGACGCGTGGTTCTGGATTGATCTCCAACATCTTTGACAGCTACGAACCTCACAAAGGTGAAATCGGTGGCCGTAAAAACGGTGTGCTCATTTCCATGGACGACGGGGAAATCTTTACCTATGCTCTGGGCAAATTGGACGACCGTGGCCGCATGTTTGTGAAGGCCAATGATCCCGTGTATGAAGGCATGATTGTGGGTATCCACAGCCGTGACAACGACTTGGTGGTCAATGCCACACGTACCAAACAGCTGACCAACTTCCGCGTCTCTGGCAAAGAAGACGCCATCAAGATCACACCGCCCATCGACCTGACATTGGAATACGGCGTTGAGTTCATTGACGATGATGAGTTGGTGGAAATCACACCAAAGAGCGTTCGTCTGCGCAAGCGCTTCTTGAAAGAGCACGAGCGTAAGAAAGCCGGCCGCGCTTAATTTGCGATCGGTTGCTTAAGACAAGCAAGCACCCAAAGTGCTCAAACTCAAACACGGTCACGCAGTTGCCTTGATGGTGCTCGTGACCGCTTTGTGGTCAATTGCTGGCGTGGTCTCACGCCACCTAGAAAGCGCTCGTGGCTTTGAAATTACTTTTTGGCGAAGTGCTTTTACTGTTCTGGGCTTGATCCTCATCTTGACCATTTGGCAGGGTGTAGGTATTTGGAAAAGGCTGCCCTGGCGCAGCCCTTATTTTTGGTTGTCAGGCTTGTGCTGGAGCATCATGTTCACAGCGTTCATGATGGCCTTGACTCTGACTGCAGTGGCCAATGTCTTGATCACCATGGCTTGTGGTCCCTTGCTGACAGCGCTTGGCGCTTGGCTTTTTATATCTCACCGACTGCCACTTAGAACGTGGGTTGCCATTGCATTCGCAGGTGCTGGCATTGCATTGATGTTTGTCAGCCAACTGCAATTGGGTGATCCCAATTTTCTGATGGGTGCCGCTGTGGCATTGTGTGTTCCGCTTGCCGGCGCTACGCAGTGGAACTTAACTCAGAAAAGTCAGTCACAAGGCACGTCCATTGACTTGGTGCCATCTGTTTTATTAGGCGCCGTCATTTCTTCACTGCTCACATTGCCATTAGCCTGGCCCTTGCAAACGAGCCCTCACGATTTAGGCTTGCTGGCTTTGTTGGGTTTTGTGCAACTGGCCATCCCTTGCACGCTCTCGGTCATTTGTGCCAGATCCTTGAAAGCGCCCGAGGTTTCATTGCTCGCTTTATTGGAAGTTATTTTTGGCATTGCCTTGGCCTGGTGGGGCGCCAATGAGGAACCTCACCTGAGTGTGTTGGTGGGTGGCAGCATGGTCATTGCTGCTTTGTTTGGAAATGAATGGTTTGGATGGAGACAACGCAATGTCTGACATGAATGCTGGCAGTGCCAGCGCTTTGATCATCAAAGAAGTTACGGGCCGAGTAGGGTGCATTACGCTGAACCGTCCCAAAGCATTGAATGCTTTGTCGCTCGAGATGGTTCGTGACTTGACGCAAGCCTTGATCGAGTTTCAGAACAATCCTCAAGTGTTGGCTGTGCTGGTGCGCGGCCACGGCAAAGAAAGTCCCTTCGGACACTTTTGTGCCGGTGGTGACATTCGATTCTTTCACCAGGCAGCTTTGGCTGGCGATAGCAGTCTGGCAGATTTTTTCACCGAAGAATACGCATTGAATCATTTGATTCACACTTATCCAAAGCCGTATATCGCATTCATGGACGGTGTTGTGATGGGCGGCGGCATGGGCATCAGTCAAGGTGCCAGCGTTCGCATCGTGACTGACAAAACGCAAATGGCCATGCCCGAAACGCACATTGGTTTGTTCCCCGATGTAGGCGGTGGCTATTTCTTAGGCCGTTGTCCTGGTCGCATTGGTGAGTACCTGGGTCTGACAGGGCAAAAAATCAATGGTCACCAAGCTATTCAGGCCGGTTTGGCAGATGGTTTGATTGAAGTGCAACGCTTACCTGTACTTTGGAGTACCTTGTTGAGCACGCCCTTTGAAAGTGGCGAAGCCGTTGAGCGATGGGTGCAAAGTCAGTTCACCAAATTGGAAACGCTGCCTTTCCCCAACAAAGCTGAGATCGATCAAATTTTTGCTTTGCCATCTCCCTTGGAAATCAGCCTCGCTTTGGCGCAAGACAATTCCGAATGGGCCCAGCAAACCTTGGCCAGTTTGACCAAGGCTTCTCCTTTGATGGTGCATGTGGTGTTGGCGCAAATTCGCAAAGCACGCAACATGAGTTTGGCCGATGACTTGCGCATGGAACGTGATTTGGTTCACCATTGCTTCCACTTGCGAGAACGCAGCGAAACCGTTGAAGGCATTCGTGCCTTGGCCATTGACAAAGATCACCAACCCCAATGGGCCCACGGGCAGTTGGTCGATGTGGCGCCAACTGAATGGCCTGCGTTTTTTGAGAGTCCTTGGAGCCCAGAGACGCACCCACTGCGCCACCTGAATTAGTCCAAGCTGCCGCCCTTAGCGGTTGCGACTTTTCATCGCGCGCTCGACTTCGCGCTTGCCTTCGCGGTCTTTGATGGTGTCGCGTTTGTCGTGTTCGGCCTTGCCTTTTGCAAGGGCAACTTCGCACTTGATGAAACCGGCCTTCCAATGCAAATTGATCGGCACCAAGGTAAAACCTTTTTGCTCGACCTTGCTGGTGAGACGATCGATTTCTTCCCGTTTGAGCAACAACTTGCGAGTGCGAGCTGCTTCTGGATTGACGTGTGTCGAGGCCGTTTTAAGCGGATTGATCAGGCAACCAATGATGAACATCTCTTTGTTGCGAATGACCACATAGCCATCGGTGAGTTGCACTTTGCCTTCGCGCACGGCTTTCACTTCCCAGCCTTCCAAGACCATGCCGCACTCGTGCCTTTCCTCAAAAAAGTAGTCGAAGGCTGCTTTTTTGTTTTCGGCAATGAGACCTGATTTACCAGGTCCTTTGGTTTTTTTGGGTGGCGTGGCCATGACAGTGATAGGAGGAGGGCGTTGGCCCGTCTTGCTTTTGCGCTTGAATTTGCGCTTGATTTAGCAAGGAGCCTCGTAGAGAAATTACAATGTGTCCCAGAAGCCTTATTGTATGAAGAAACTGATCAAATCCGTTTTAATCTGGTACTCGCCAGAGGAAATGTTTCGCCTGGTGACAGATGTCGATCAGTACATGCATTTTTTACCTTGGTGCAATCACTCCAAAGTGTTGGATGTTGAGGGTTTAGAGATGGATGCCGAAGTCGGCATTGGCATGGCTGGCGTCAAGCAAATCTTTGTCACGCACAACACCCACATTGAAAACCGCGAAGTCCGAATGAAACTGGTCAAAGGCCCTTTTTCAAATTTGGATGGCACTTGGTCGTTTGATCCCGTGGGTGACAACTCTCAACGCGCTTGTAAAGTCACTCTGACTTTGGAATACGGCTTTTCCAGCGCAACTTTGGCAGCTGTGGTCGGCCCCGTTTTTGACAAAATTGCCGCGACTTTGGTGGACGCCTTCGTCAAGCGCGCCGATCAAGTCTACGGGTCAGAAGCATGATTCAAATCGACTGCATGTTCAGTCCCGCTCCCAGGAAGGTGGTGCAATTGCGTCTTTCTTTGCCTGAAGGTACCTTGGTCAAAGATGCCCTCGCGACTTTGCACCAATCACCCGAATGGCTGGCATATCTAGGCTCTTTGAAACTTTCCCCTGAAACGCCTTCGAAACAGGGAATATGGGGCCGCATGGTCACCAGCCACCAAGTGCTGAAGGATGGTGATCGACTTGAAATCTACCGCACCCTGCAGGTTGACCCTAAAATAGCCCGAAAACAGCGATTTAAACGCCAAGGCAAGGGAAGAACGGGGCTTTTTGCCCGCCGCCGTGTTGGGGCTGTTGCGGGCTACTGAAGCCGACATTTCGGTCCCAAATGCAGCTTTGACGAGGGTACAATCCTTTTTTTGGAGCCCTCCCTTATGCGCCTGCTCGGTAAAGCCCTCACCTTCGACGATGTGTTGTTGGTGCCTGCCTACTCCCAAGTCCTGCCCAAGGACACTTCTCTTGCCACCCAATTCACACGCAAACTGCGATTGAACCTGCCCTTGGTCTCTGCGGCCATGGACACGGTGACCGAAGCACGTTTGGCCATTGCCATCGCCCAAGAAGGCGGCATTGGCATCGTGCACAAAAATCTCACAGCACAAGAACAGGCAGCCCAAGTGGCCAAAGTCAAACGCTATGAGTCAGGCGTTTTGCGCGATCCCGTTGTCATCACACCCGACACCAAAGTCCGTCAGGTCATGGCTTTGTCGGATGAGTTGGGGGTGTCTGGTTTCCCCGTTTGTGAAGGCGGCAAAGTGGTGGGCATTGTGACGGGACGCGACATGCGCTTCGAAACACGTTACGACCAGCCAGTCAGCGAGATCATGACCCAACGTGACCGCTTGATCACGGTGCCAGAAGGCACCACGCCAGAAGAAGCCAAAGCGCTTTTGAATAAATACAAATTGGAACGCCTCTTGGTGGTCAACGATGCCTTTGAACTCAAAGGCTTGATCACGGTCAAGGACATCACCAAGCAGTTGAACTTTCCCTTAGCCGCCCGTGATGCCTCGGGTCGTTTGTTGGTCGGAGCAGCCGTGGGCGTTGGTGATGGCACAGAAGCCCGCGTTGAAGCACTGGTCAAAGCAGGTGTGGATGCCATTGTGGTTGACACTGCGCATGGTCACAGCCAAGGCGTGATCGAGCGTGTGCGATGGGTCAAGAAAAATTATCCGCACATTGAAGTGATTGGCGGCAACATTGCCACTGGTGCTGCGGCTTTGGCATTGGTCGAAGCGGGTGCAGATGCCGTCAAAGTGGGCATCGGCCCTGGTTCCATTTGCACCACGCGCATTGTGGCCGGTGTGGGTGTGCCACAAGTGATGGCCATCGACAACGTTGCCACAGCCTTGCAAGGCACCGGTGTGCCCCTCATTGCCGATGGTGGTATTCGTTACAGCGGCGACATTGCCAAAGCCATTGCAGCAGGTGCCAGCACCGTGATGATGGGCGGCATGTTTGCGGGTACAGAAGAAGCCCCAGGCGAAGTGATTTTGTACCAAGGCCGAAGCTACAAGAGTTACCGCGGCATGGGCAGCATTGGCGCCATGCAGCAGGGCAGTGCCGACCGCTACTTCCAAGAGTCCAGTACCGGCAATCCCAATGCCGACAAGCTGGTGCCAGAAGGCATTGAAGGACGCGTGCCCTACAAAGGTTCGGTGGTGGCCATTCTGTTCCAAATGGCCGGTGGCTTGCGTGCCAGCATGGGCTACTGCGGTTGCCCCACCATTGAAGACATGCGCAACAAGGCAGAGTTTGTCGAAATCACATCGGCCGGCATTCGCGAAAGCCACGTTCACGACGTCCAAATTACCAAAGAAGCACCCAATTACCGCGCCGATTAATTGACCATTCGTTCGTCGCCGATTAGCCCCTTTGAATTGACCCCTTCCATGCAGCATTCCAAAATACTGATTCTTGACTTTGGCTCCCAAGTCACTCAACTCATTGCACGACGCGTGCGTGAGGCCCATGTCTTTTGTGAAGTGCATCCTTGCGACGTCACCAGTGAATGGGTTCGTGATTACGCCAAAGATGGCAACTTGAAGGGCATCATTTTGTCCGGCTCACACGCCAGCGTTTATGAAGTCGACGATCGTGCCCCTGATGCTGTGTTTGAGTTGGGCATCCCTGTTCTCGGCATTTGCTACGGCATGCAAACCATGGCGCAACAATTGGGCGGCAAGGTAGAAGCAGGCCATACCCGTGAATTTGGTTATGCCGAAGTGCGTGCGCATGGCCATACCGAATTGCTCAAGGGCATTGAAGACTTTGCCACGGCAGAGGGCCACGGCATGCTCAAAGTTTGGATGAGCCATGGCGACAAAGTGACGCAAATGCCAGAGGGTTTCAAAGTGATGGCCTCTACGCCTGCTTGCCCCATCGCTGGCATGGCCGATGAAGCGCGCCGCTTTTATGCAGTGCAGTTTCACCCAGAGGTGACACACACCGTTCAAGGCCAAGCGCTTTTGAATCGCTTTGTGTTGGGCATTTGCAAAGCCCGTCCAGATTGGATCATGGGCAACTACATTGAAGAAGCCGTTGCCAAAATTCGTGAACAAGTGGGTGACGAAGAAGTCATCTTAGGCTTGTCAGGCGGTGTTGATTCGTCGGTTGCTGCTGCTTTGATTCATCGCGCCATTGGCGATCAATTGACGTGTGTCTTTGTAGATCATGGACTCTTGCGATTGAACGAGGGCGACATGGTCATGGAAATGTTTGAAGGCAAATTGCACGCCCGTGTGATTCGTGTCGACGCTGCCGATTTATTCTTGGGGAAATTGACAGGCGTCAGTGAGCCAGAGCAAAAACGCAAAATCATTGGCGGATTGTTTGTCGATGTGTTCAAAGACGAAGCTGCCAAATTGAAAGCGGGAACCGGCGGCCACAAAGGCGCGAGCTTCTTGGCGCAAGGCACCATTTATCCTGATGTCATCGAATCAGGTGGCGCCAAAAGCAAGAAAGCTGTCACCATCAAGAGCCACCACAACGTGGGCGGCTTGCCAGAGCAATTGGGCCTGAAGCTTCTTGAACCTTTGCGTGAACTCTTCAAAGACGAAGTGCGCGAGTTGGGTGTGGCTCTTGGTTTGCCTCGCGAGATGGTCTATCGCCATCCTTTCCCAGGCCCTGGTTTGGGCGTGCGTATCTTGGGTGAAGTTAAAAAAGAATATGCCGATTTGCTGCGACGCGCAGATGCCATCTTCATTGAAGAGTTACGCAACTTCAAAGACGCGTCGGGTAAGTCTTGGTACGACCTGACCAGTCAAGCTTTCACGGTTTTCTTGCCCGTGAAGAGTGTTGGCGTGATGGGCGACGGTCGAACCTACGATTACGTGGTGGCCTTGCGCGCCGTTCAAACGTCTGACTTTATGACGGCAGATTGGGCTGAGTTACCTTATGCCTTGCTGAAAAAAGTGTCGAGCCGTATCATCAACGAAGTTCGCGGCATTAACCGTGTCACTTACGACGTCAGTAGCAAGCCACCTGCAACCATTGAGTGGGAATAACATTCAAGCATCATGATTCGATTAACAAGTCTCAAGGGTATCAAGCCATTGTGGCTTGTTGGATTGACTTTTTGTTTGATGGGTTTGTGGGGATGCGCGCAAGGGCCACTTTCGAAAATTGATGCGCCTGGCATTCCAGGAAATCTCAACCCCCAAGGCAAAGCGGCTGAGTGGCGCGTCCTCAATCGTTTGAGTTATGGCCCAACACCTGCTTTATTGGCCGAACTCAAGGCCCATGGTCAACCTAAAGCTTGGGCTTTGAGCCAACTCGATGCAGCTCGACAAGCCAGTTTAGCGCCTGCCAATCTGCCACCTGATTTGGCTTCCATCAATGCCAGCTTGCCCGCTATTTTTGACGGCGCTAGACAGGAGCGAGAAGCACGCGCTGCAGTGCCTGCTGGTTCGCAAATCAATGAACTGGTCGTGAACGAAAAACGCTTTCAATTCACAGAACCCACCGACCCCTTGTTTTACAACAGAACGCAAGTGAACAAGGCCATTGCGTGGCGTTTGGCAAGTTGCAGCAGCGATGAGATTGAGCAGCCCTTGTTGGCCCGCATGACTGAATTCTGGTTCAACCATTTCAACGTCTATCAACAAAAGGGAACTGTGCGTCCCTTTGTGGGGCACTACACCCTCCATGTTGCACGCGCGCATGCATTGGGAAAGTTTGAAGATTTGGTGATGGCCAGTGCAAAACATCCCGCCATGCTTTATTACCTCGACCAGTGGCTCAGCGTCAGTCCACAAGCGGTGAGAGCAGGACAAAATGCCCGCGGACTGAATGAAAATTATGCACGGGAGTTGATGGAGCTTCACACCCTCGGCGTCAACGGTGGCTATTCACAGGACGACGTGCGAGAGCTGGCCAGGGTTTTGACGGGATGGACCATTGCGCCCCGCGCTCCCAATGGTTTTCAATTTGTGATGCGTCTGCACGAATCGGGTACCAAAACTGTCATGGGTCAAAGCATGCCGAGTTCAGCGCAGAAGATAGGTCAACAAGAAGGCGAACAGATCATCCGCTTTTTGGCCAATCACCCCTCGACAGCGCAGCGTGTCGCCAAACGTTTGGCTGAATATTTTGTAGCCGATGTACCGCCGCAAGACTTGGTGAACGCCATGTCACAAAAATTCTTGTCTTCGGGTGGTGACATCTACGAAGTGATGAAGGTGATGCTGAACCACGATGCCTTTTGGAATCCTGAGCACAAACTGTACAGAACACCCATTGATTTTGCGTGCGCCAGTTTGCGCGCACTCAATGCAGGTCAAGATCGAACCAAGTGGTTACAAGCCTTTGGCTATGCGGCAGTGGCGGGGCAAGGCATTCAAAATTGGCTCACACCGGATGGTTATGCCTTCAACGCTGCAACATGGTTGACGCCAGAAGCACTGACAAGGCGCATTGATTTTTCACTCAACATCGCCAGAAATGCGCCAGAGCGATCAGCCCTCTATGGCTACTTGAGTGACAGCACTCTTCAGGCCGTGATGAAACAACCTATAGCACAGCGAATGGGCTTTGTTTTGGGCAGTTCAGAGTTGGTCTTCAAGTAGCAAGGGTGGTGCAATTCACATGATGCAATCGCGACGACAAGCCATTCTTCATTCATTGAGTGCGGGCGCATTTGCGCTCCAGGGTGTGCATGCGTTGGCTGGTCCCTCAGACCCTCAAGGTCGTTTGGTGCTTGTCTTTTTGCGCGGCGCCTACGATGGCCTGTCGATGTTGGTGCCGCATGGCGATCCACGTTACGCGCAAATCAGGCCCACCATTGGCATCCCCAAACCCGATGGCTCTCTCCAATCCGCCTTGACGTTGGACGACACCTTTGGCTTGCATCCTGCATGCGCTGCATTGTTGCCACTTTGGCAGCAAGGTGTTTTGGCTGCCATCCCGTGCGCCGGATCACCTGACCCAAGTCGTTCGCACTTTGACGCTCAATACCATTGGGAAACTGGTAAGCCTGGTTCTAGTTCACCTTCCGCAGGCTGGCTCAATGTGGTGTCTGGCATGTTGGGAGAGGGTCATGCCCTGCGTGCAATGGGTGTAGGTGAAAGCGGCCCCAAAATTTTGTCGGGTCCACAATCGGTTCAATTGGTTGGCAATGGCTTATCGGCAACAAGGCCCGGCTTCCTGGCTGAATCGAAAACACGCGAAGCCATGCGGCAGTTGTATGCAGGTGATGAGAAATTGGCCAGTACCATGATGGAGGGGGCAAACAACCGCATGGCCACTGCCGCCATGTTGAAACCAGCCAACATGGTCAATGAACAACAAGCTGCCAACAACGGTGCCGGTTCACCTCAGGGTCTGGCATTGGATGCCAAACACCTTGGGACCCTGATGCGCCAAAACAGACAATTGCAGTTGGGTTTCTTGTCATCCGGTGGTTGGGATACCCACATCAACCAAGGCAGCGTCACAGGTCAATTGGCGAACAATTTGTCCAACCTGTCTAATACCTTGTTGCAGCTGCGTGCCGCTTTCAGTGAGCCCAAGGATGTGGTGATCGTGGCCAGTGAGTTTGGCCGCACCTGTGCAGAAAATGGCACGCGCGGAACAGACCATGGTCACGGCAACGTGATGTGGCTCATGGGCAATGGCGTCAAAGGGGGTCAATGGCATGGTCGCTGGGACGGCCTGGCAGCAGACAAGCTCAATGAGGGCCGAGACCTGCCAGTTCATCACGACTTTAGAGCCGTGTTTGCGCATGCTTTAACGCAGTCTGTGGCCGTGCCACAGAGCAGAATTCAGGAAATCTTTCCGAGTTACCGGTGGGATACTGCTTTAGATGGCTTGTTCAGGACTTAAAGCGTTCAATCTTCATTGAAAATAGCACCACAATCCGTAACATTTGCCTGAAAACCACTCAATCGCAATATCGATCAAAACCGTGAACAGAAAAAATGGCAACCCAAAATACACAGCAGCCCAAAATCCGGCCTGCCAGGTAGGACGTGCTTCTTTCAGTTTGTGGCCCATCACAACTTGGGCACGGCGTTTTTCAAGGAATTTCTTCAACATGACCCAGTCCGTCTCTGCGAAACATGCAGGAGTGTGCCAATGATAGTTCATTGGGATGGCCACGACATCGCCGCTTGGGATGCAGTTCACGCATCTGCGGCTGCTGCACTGCAACAAGATTGGGCCTACGGTTCAAGTTTGGCGATGTTGGGCGTTCCTGTGCTGCGTGCGCGCGTTGTTCGTGATGGCCAGCAGATCGCCCAAGCGCAATTCATTGTCCGCAAATGGGGTAGCTTAGGCGCCATGGCGCTTTGCACGCGGGGGCCTGTTTGGTCCCAGCCCTTGGCGCCCAAGGAAGAAGCCCAGGTTTATGCTGCGCTGAAAAAGTCTTTGCCACTTTCTGGCATTCGTTTCACGGCGATCACACCTGAAGTGGCGCAAGGTCAGCCGCATGGTTTGAACCCCCTGCGCCGAATCATGTCGGGCATGTCCACGGTCATGTTGGACATTTCTCCTTCGCTTGAAGCATTGCGCGCCCAACTTGATCGCCGTTGGCGCCACCGATTGGTAGGGGGTGAAAACAGTGAGATGGTGGTCCATCGTGTTGGCACCAATGCAGGTCAATATCGCTGGTTGCTAGATGCCGAAATGAAACAGCGCGCAGACAAAAAACTGGATGGCTTGCCTGTTCAGTTTTTTGATCTGTATGTCGACTCGCGCAAGCAACCTGCCAAGAACATTCTGACCTTAAGGGCCGATGTGGGTCGCGATCGCATCGCCGCCATGATGTTCTTAATCCATGGCGAAGCGGCCACCTACCAAGTGGGATGGACTTCTGACAAAGGACGAGACTTGCATGCGCACAATTTGATCTTGTGGCAAGGCATTGAAGCCCTGAAGGAGAGAGGCATTCGAATGCTGGACTTGGGCGGCGTCAACACCATTCGAAGTGCGGGTATTGCACGTTTCAAGATGAGCACAGGTGGCAAGGTTCTGACCTTGGCTGGAACATACATCTGAACAGGTATCAGAACCATGTACCTGCCCAAGCAATTCGATCATCCCTCCCATGCACGAACCATCATTCGTGAGAATCCATTTGCCAGTTTGATTTCAAACGATGACGATGGTTTTCCGTTTGTGACGCACCTTCCCATCAAATTGCAACCCAGCACCACCGATGTGAACGATGCATCAAGCGACTTGCTACTGGGTCATGTGGCAAAGGGCAATCCACATGCCAATTACTTGAAGCAACGACCCGAGGTTTTATTGGTCTTCATGGGGCCGCATGCTTACATGTCACCGTCTGTTTACCCCGATTTGGTTCGAGTGCCCACTTGGAGCTATCTGGCCGTGCATGTCAAAGCGCAAGTTCGTATGTTGGAAGGTGAAGAAGCCAAAGATGCCATACTGAAACAACTGATTTCAGACCATGAACCTTCCTACGCACAGCAGTGGCGAGGATTGCCCGCCAGCTACACAGAACCCATGCTGAATGCCATTGTGGCTTTTGAAATGCGCGTCTTGAACATTCAAACCAAAGTTAAACTGAATCAACATCGCCCTGAATCGCATGCTGCAATGCATGCGGCCTACGAAGCTGGTAGCCCATCTGAAAAAGAATTGGCCCTTTGGATGCGTCGTCTTGGAATGGTGGCATGACCACTGACCTGCAATGGATGCAAGAAGCCATTCAATTGGCGCAACAAGCAGGGCAAGCAGGGGAGGTGCCTGTTGGCGCTGTGGTGGTTCAAAACGGTGTGATTGTGGGTCGAGGCCGCAACGGCCCCGTAGGTTCTAAGGATCCAACCGCACATGCTGAAGTGTTGGCCTTAAGGGATGCCGCCAACACACTGGGCAACTATCGATTGGAAGACTGCACGCTGTATGTCACTTTAGAGCCCTGCACCATGTGCGCTGGTGCCATTGTGAACGCCCGACTGGCACGTGTGGTTTATGGTGCCTCTGAACCTAGAACAGGTGCGGCAGGTTCAATCTTAGACGTCTTTGCCAACACCACGATCAACCATCAAACACAAGTGACACGGGGTGTTTTGGCGGATGAGTGTCGTCTGCTCATGCAGCAGTTTTTCAAACCTAAACGCTTGAACGCCAACCCCTTAAGAGATGACGCACTCAGGCCTGCTGATGAATGGTTTGAAGGCTTGACCGATTACCCGTGGCAAGCGCATTACATGTCAGATTTACCCGCCTTGGGTGGACTTCGCCTTCACTATTTGGATGAAAACCAAAGCCAGCCCCATGTCCAACAACTGACTTATCTGTGTTTGCACGGCAATCCAGCTTGGAGTTATTTGTACCGCAAGATGATCCCTGTGTTCACAGCGCATGGCCAGCGTGTTGTGGCACCGGACCTGATCGGGTTTGGCAAGAGTGACAAGTTGAAAAAATCATCTGCACATGCGTTTGACTTTCACCGACAAGTTTTGATTGAATTCATTGAGCGCTTAGACCTTCGCAACATCGTGTTGGTGGTTCAAGATTGGGGAGGCATCCTGGGACTCACATTGCCCATGGTCATGCCCGAGCGCTTTTCGGGTTTGCTGGTCATGAACACCACCTTGACCACCGGCGAAGAAGCTTTGTCAGAGGGTTTCTTGAGCTGGCGTGCTTGGTGCAAAGACAACCCAGACTTTGATGTCGGCAAACTTTTTGGGCGAGGCAATCGACACTTGACCTCCAACGAACTATCAGCCTACAACCGCCCCTTTACTGACAAAGGCCACCGAGCTGCGCTGCATGCTTTTCCGCCCATGGTGCCAGAACATCTCGACAGCCCTGGAGCAAGCATCTCACGCCAAGCGGCTGACTTTTGGCAACATCAATGGCAAGCTCAATCACTGATGGCCATCGGCATGCAAGATCCTGTGTTGGGTGAATCCGTCATGCGTGCACTGCGCAACAAGATTCGAAATTGCCCCGAGCCCATGCTGTTGCCAGAAGCTGGGCATTTCGTTCAAGAACATGGACAATCCATTGCTGAAGCTGCTGTTCAGCTTTTCAAATTTAACAAGACATGAGCCACATCTACATTTTTTCACCGTCCAGTGCGGTTCGCGACAAAGCAGCATTCAAGAGAGGTGTGAAGCGCCTTCAAGCACAAGGCCATCAAGTCGACATTGATGCAGATGCGCTGAGCAGCAACATGCGCTTTGCGGGTGATGATGAAACACGCCTCAACGCCATTACGCGTGCAGCAGCCAGTGGTGCTGACATTGCCATGATTTCTCGGGGAGGCTATGGGCTCACAAGACTTCTAACGCAGCTGCCCTATAAGGCCATCGCCAAGGCCATTGACAAAGGCACGCAGTTTGTCGGTTTGAGCGACTTCACAGCCTTCCAATTGGCGGTCTACGCCAAAACGCAGCGAATCACATGGCAAGGCCCCGCCTTGGGTGAAGACTTTGGGCCAGCGCATGAACCCGATGACATCATGCAGGCTTGTTTTGATGATTTGTGTTTGGAACAAGGGGAGGGCACTGGCTGGCGATTTCCTGCTGATGAGCTCCTCAAACCTGTCAAGGTCAACAATGCCGTTTTGTGGGGTGGCAATTTAGCGGTCCTCACGTCCTTGTTGGGCACACCTTTTTTCCCCGCCGTCAAAGGCGGCGTTTTGTTTTTTGAAGATGTGGGCGAACATCCGTACAAAGTCGAGCGCATGCTGACGCAGTTGTTCAATGCGGGTGTACTTCAGCAGCAGAAGGCCATTGTGTTTGGCCAATTCACCGCCTACAAATTGGTCACACACGACAAAGGTTTTAAATTGAAAACAGTGATTGATCGCTTGCGTTCGCAATTGAAGGTTCCTGTTTTGACAGGCTTGCCATTTGGCCACGTACCCACCAAAGTACTCTTACCGATGGGTGCCAAAGTTGATTTGGCCACAGAAGGTCGCGATGCCTTCTTGGTTTGGGGGCACATCTGATGGCACAAAACACTCGGTGGAGCCGCTGGCTTCTGAGGGCACTTTTGGCCATTGTCTTGTTGGCATTAATGGGCTTTGGCGCGTTTCAAATTTACGTCCTCAAGTCCATAGCGCCTATGAATGGCCATTTGCAGCTGAACGGCTTATCTGCCGCCGTAGAGATCAAACGCGATGCTTCTGATGTCACGCACATCCATGCTCAGAATCCTATCGATGCTTGGCGAGCGCTTGGCTATGTCCATGCGCAAGAACGGGGTTGGCAGTTGGCTTTTAATCGCCAAGTGATGCATGGTGAATTGTCTGAATGGCTGGGTGAGCCTAGCTTAGAAACAGACAAGTTGATGCGCACACTGGGGATCATCAAAGCCGCTCAAGCTCAATTTGACAAGTTGCCTGTGAACACACAAAAAGCCCTTGAAGCTTATGCGCAAGGCGTTCAATCAGGCTACGCCAGTGCGCAATGGCGAGCGCCAGAATTCCTCATTCTCGGCATCAATCCCAGCAAAGACATGAAGCCCTGGACAGCCGTTGACAGTGTCGGCTGGGCGCTCATGATGGCATTGGATTTGGGCGGTAACTGGGGCAATGAATTTGCACGTTTGATGGCGCTGCAAACACTCAGCACCGATGAACTCTGGACTTTGCTACCGCCATACCCTGGTGAGGCCAGGGGCACGAAAGTTGACATTGCGGCGCTCTATCAAAACTTGGGCGTCTACGCCAAGCCATCGACCCCCCAAGCCACCGCAATGGCCAATCAACAGCTGTTGGCTTCTAGCACCCTTGACATTGGGGTCTTAGAAGGCAAGGGCAGTAACAACTGGGTACTGCCAGGCAATAACACCAAGTCTGGTTTGCCATTGCTCGCCAATGATCCCCACCTAGGCTTAAGTGCTCCCGCCGTTTGGTACTTTGCAGGCTTGCATGCGCCCGCAGGCAAATTGCCAGATGGCCAAACGCACGATGATTTGAATGTGGTTGGCGCCACCTTGCCAGGTTTGCCATTTGTTGTTTTGGGCCGAACTCAAAAAGCCGCTTGGGGCTTTACCAATACGGGCCCCGATGTTCAGGATTTATTTTTGGAAGCACTGGAGGGTAAAGACAGCTACAGAACACCTTCAGGGCAACAGACTTTTGAAACTCGTAACGAGGTGATTAAAGTCAAAGGGAAGGGCGATGTTGCCATTCAAGTGAGGTCCACACGCCATGGTCCTGTCATCTCTGACGTTCAACCTGCCTACTCTCAGTTTTTAAACAAAGACAAATATGCCATTGCCATTCGCTGGTCGGCTTTGGACTCTGACAACCAAACCATCGTTGCAGGCATGGATGCCAACTTTGCAACGTCAGTTGCCGATTTGCGCCAAGCTTTCTCTAAGAATCATTCACCCATGCAAAGTGTGGTGATGGCGGATGCCGGTGGGCATGTGCTTTTCAAGGCTGCAGGAAAAGTGCCTGTGCGTGCTTCAAACAACGATTTGAATGGCATGGTGCCTGCACCTGGCTGGCTTGCGCAATACGATTGGCAATTTTGGATTCCTTATGACCAAACGCCAGAAGTTTCCCAATCAGACATTGAAAAACGGGGATGGCATGCGACAGCCAACCAAAAGATTTTGCCCCCAGGCTATGCACAATTCTTAACCAACGATTGGACGGGTCCTGAGCGTTTTGATCGTATTGCACAGCTCTTGTCATCAGGCACAAAGTTGGATGCCAACACAATGAAAACCATTCAGGCTGATGTGCATTCATTGGCGGCCGATCGCTTGTTGCCATACCTTCAAACTTTGACCTCACAACATGCAAAGGCCGCAGAAGCCTTGCCTTTGCTCAAGTCATTCAAAGGTGACATGTCGCGTGATTCGGCAGGCGCTTTGATTTACGCTGTTTGGATTGACGAGGTGACGCGCGCCATTCTGATTCCCAAATTGGGTGAGACTCGTTTCAAAGCATTGTTTGGCAAACGCTCATTCCGCCCAGCCGTTGAAGGTATTTTGGCGACGCAAGATCAATCATGGTGCGGCGTAGCCGGCTGCCAAGCCTTGATGAACAAAGCGTTTGATACCGCTTTGGACAAAATTGTCACCATGCAAGGTGACACGGTTTCTGCATGGAACTGGGGACGAGCACACCCAGCGCTGAGTTCTCACAGACCTTTTGGAAACGTCAAAGCTTTGGCGGGCTTCTTTGATGTTGTGGGGCCCAGTGGCGGCGATGGCTTTACGGTCAATGTGGGACAGTACTGGACAAATAGCGCCACCTTGCCATTTGCAACACGTCATGCGGCATCCATGCGTGCTGTCTATGATTTGGCCAATTTGGACGAGTCGGGTTTCATTTATCAGACGGGTCAAAGTGGTCATCCGTTTTCCTCGCGTTATCAGGACATGAAAGATGAATGGGGCCAAGTGAAGTACCGTCCATTGAGGATGACAACTTCGGGTCCTACGCAAGTTGTGCAGTTAACACCTTGAATGACAGATGGCCCTGAAAAGGGCCATCTTTGTGTGGGGTGAACATTTCTATTGAATAGCTGCTAACTGGCATTCTGATCTATTTACTTTACTTAACATAATATACATCGTATGAAGTAAATAAGATGTATGAATGCAGATCTAGGGCTTGATGATCGGTTCAATCAACCAAGCTAAATGGCTTACTGACTCTTCTTATCAGTTTTGACCTGATTCATTGCCTTGGAGATGATTTCCAACGCATCCGGACGATTGCCTTGCTTTGCGAAATCCAAAGCCGTTAAGCCAAGTTGGTTCTTAACTTGAAGATCAGCGCCTTCATCAATCAACAACTGCGTTGCTTTCGCTGAGCCATAGCGTGCAGCCATCATCAAAGGCGTCGTGCCATTTGGAGATTCCGCATCGATATAAGCACTTTCTTCAAGCAAAAATTGAATCAATTCAACATGTCCGCCAGTTGCAGCGTAATGCAATGGCGTCCAGCCTGGCTGGTTGATATCGGCTTGCTTCGAAATTAACAACATGGCCAAGGCAAGATGGCCTTTGAGGCAAGCCAGCATCAATGCCGTTTCGCCATGCGCATTGCGAACATTGACGTTGATCTTGGGATGGCGAACCAAAACTTCTGCGCTGGTCAATGCGCCGACATTCAACGCGTTGAGCAATGCGGGTTCCGCTTTTAAATTGACTGTATTGGGATCAAAACCCCGGCTCAATAAGCTAGAAACAACTTTAACTTGATCGTTTTGGAGGGCAATGAAAAAGTCCTCATAGGACCCCGCGGCTGAAAAGGCGGAAAATGCTGAAAATCCAATAAAAACAAAATACTTTTTTATTTTATTAAAGTTATTTATGACAAATACAGGGGTCATGATGTCACTTTAATTTTAGTAAAAAGACGATCAAAATTGTGACTGGTCAACTCGCCCATTGCTTCAGGTGAAGTTCCGCGCAACTCGGCCAGCAATTTGGCAACAAAAGGCACATAAGACGGATTATTGGTCTTTCCGCGGTACGGTACCGGGGCCAAATACGGGCTGTCAGTTTCTATCAGCATGCGATCGAGGGGCATCCAGGCTGCTACGTCTCGCAGTTCTTGGGCAGTTTTGAAGGTCAAAATACCAGAAAAAGAGATGTAAAAACCCAAATCGAGGGCAGCTTTGGCTACCGCCATCGTTTCAGTAAAACAGTGAAACACACCCCCTGCACTGTTTGCGTCCCCTACTTCACCCTCTTCTTTCAGGATGCGCAAGGTATCGTCTGAGGAGGCACGGGTGTGGATCACCATGGGCAATTTGACAGCGCGTGCGGCTCGAATATGGGTTCGGAAACGATCCCGCTGCCATTCCATGTCCTGAATGGTGCGACCGCCTTTGCGTTCTTCCATTTGGTAATAGTCCAGACCGGTTTCTCCAACGGCCACCACGCGTGGCAAATTGGCTTTTTGAACCAAATCAGCCACCGACGGCTCGTAGATGTCTTCGTTGTCTGGGTGAACACCCACGGTACTCCAAAAGTTATCGTAGCGCGTGGCCAGTGCATGCACGTTGTCAAACTCTTCCATGGTGGTGCAAATGCACAAGGCACGCGTCACATTGGCGTCGTGCATTTTTTGACGGATGTCTGGCAACTGAGAGACGAGCTCAGGAAAAGACAAATGGCAATGGGAATCGGTGTACATCTAAGTGGCGCTGTTCAGCACTTCACGTGCTTCAGTGCAAAGGGCTTCTAGCATCAGGCCCGCGTTGAAAGGATGCTCAGACGTTTTGGCAGCCTGCGACAAACGCTTGAACCAAGCCGTGAGTTGCGCTGATGAAACTTTGAGCTTGGGTAGATCCGCTTCATTGAAATACCGCAATGTCGCTTGCGTTTGAAGCATCAATAAATCGTGACACAGTTTTTGAAGCGCATCAATGACTTCAGAGGCTGGCAAGTCCGAGCAATAGCTGGCATCTCCCGCTAACATGGCCTTTGGGAATTTTGACCACCATTGCATTGATTGCCCCAAACTGCGTTGCTTCAGAACTTCGTCAGGTCGACCCCCTGCCGCTTTGAGCAAAGCGACAGCGTCATCCTTAGAGAGTGATTGCGTTTCTAACCATTGAACTGCTTCCGTTTCAGAGGGCCATGCCATGGTGTGAATCAAGCAACGGCTGCGAATGGTAGGCAGCAACTGATGCGCGGCCTCAGTGGCCAAGACAAATTTCACATCGCCTGGCGGCTCTTCCAAAGTTTTAAGCAACGCATTGGCAGTAACATGGTTCATGCGCTCTGCTGGAAAAACCAATACAGCCTTGCCTCTGCCGCGTGCATTGGTTCGCTGTGAAAACTCAATGGCATCGCGCATGGCCTCAATGCGGATTTCTTTGCTGGGTTTGCGCGTTTTGTTGTCAATTTCAGATTGGGCTTTTTCGCTCAAGGGCCAACCCAGTTCCAACAAAATGGTTTCTGGCGTCAGCACCATCAAGTCGGCATGGGTGTGCACACTCAAAGCATGACAACTGCCGCAAACACCACAAGCGCCTTGAGAAAGCGCCGTCTCTGACTCACACAACCATGCGCTGACCATCGACGTGGCCAATTCATATTGCCCTAATCCAGACGGGCCTTGCAACAGCCAAGCATGACCTTGCTGCGACAACAAGGCCAAGCTTTGCTTTTGAATCCAAGGTGCAGTTGTGGTCATTTTGAGTAGGCCAATTCAACGGCCTTCAAGACCTCTGACCAGACGCCTTCACGCGACTGATCGGCCGCAATTTGTGCAAAACGCGAGGGTGATTCCTGCATGCGTTTGGCGTAGCCATCACGGACGGCTTGAAAAAATGATTGCGGCTGAGATTCAAACTTGTCGGGCACGCGAGCCGTGCTCAAACGTTGCGCAGCGATGGCTGGGTCTAAATCAAACCAAATGGTGAGATCAGGTTGGCGAAGCGTTGTTGCAGGAACCTTTTGCACCATTTGCTCAAGTGCTTTCAGCACGTTCCAATCAAAACCACGACCACCGCCTTGGTAGGCAAAAGTGGCATCTGTAAAACGATCGCATAAAACAACTTCGCCCCTTGCCAAGGCTGGCTCGATGACTTGAACCAAGTGCTCGCGTCGGGCTGCGAACATGACCAAAGCTTCCGTTAAAGGGTCCATGCTTTCGTGCAAAGCCAATTCACGAAACTTTTCCGCCAAGGGCGTACCACCCGGTTCACGCGTGAGCGTCACCACATGGCCACGGCTTTTGAACCACTGCGCCAGACCTTCGATGTGGGTTGATTTTCCAGCACCGTCGATGCCCTCAAAACTGATAAACCAGGCCGACTTCATAGATCATTGTCCCTGTTTGGATAAACCGCGTTGGTATTTGTTGACCGCGTTATTGTGCTCGTTCAGCGATTGACTGAAATGGCTGGTGCCATCACCTTTGGCCACAAAATAAATGGCGTTGGAAGGCGCAGGATCGATGGCTGCCAACAATGCCGCCTTACCCGGCATGGCAATGGGTGTGGGAGGCAAGCCGCCTCTTGTGTAGGTGTTGTAAGGTGTATCGGTGCGCAAATCGACGCGCCTTAAATTGCCGTCAAACGCATCCCCCAAACCGTAAATGACAGTGGGGTCTGTTTGCAAACGCATGCCCATTTTGAGTCGATTGTGAAATACTGCAGAAATAAGCGGACGATCGCTGGCCCGGCCCGTTTCTTTTTCAACGATGCTGGCCAGCGTCAGCAATTCATCGGGATGCGTTAAAGGTAAATTGCTTTTCCTTTGATTCCAGACTTTGGTCAAATGGCGGTCCATGGCTTTAAGTGCTCTTTGCATCACCGCCAAATCGGTAGAACCCTTGGCATAGGTGTAAGTGTCGGGGTAAAACCGACCTTCTGGATGGAGATTGGGACGACCCAATTGCGCCATGATCTCCGCGTCGCTCATGCCTTGCGTGCTGAGCTTTAAATTGTCGGACTTGGCCAGGGCTTGTTTGAATTGCTTGAAAGTCCAGCCCTCAACCAGCGTGACCGTTCTGAGTGTTTCTTCACCACGAGCCAGCATGTTGAGCACAACACGAGGCGACATCTCTGGGGTTATTTCATAACTGCCCGCTTTGATGGCCCTGTCTTGACCTGAGACCCTGAACCAAAATCGCAACAATTCGGGCGACACATCGGCCCCAGCATCGGCAATGGCTTGGGCTACGCCTTTTGGGGATGTGCCTGGTTCGATGGCCAAATCAAGCACTTGAACGCTGGGGGACGCATTCAAATACGAAGGCTTGAAACCCATTGGACTTTGAAGCCAGTACACCGCTGCAGCCAGTACGGTTATGACCGACAAAGCAAACAGGGACAGAAAAGCCCCCCACGAGTGTCTTTTTCGTGAATTTTTGCTTTTTTTGGCTTTTGAAGCAGGTCGACTCAAACCTTGGATCCTTTGGGTTTTTCAGAGGAGATCATAATTCAGGCATGGACCTGATTGAACCCGATTTGAAATTCTCACCCTCCGGCATTTTGACCCCTCAACATTGGGGGCTTATTTTGGCCGAGGGGCCTGATGCAGGCAGCTTTTTGCAAGGTCAATTGACCAACGACGTCTTGCTCTTGCCAGTGGGACAAGCGCGATTTGCTGGCTATTGCTCGGCCAAGGGCCGATTGATGGCCAGTTTTGTGGTGCTCAAACTCAGCGCAGAAAAGTACCTGTTGGCATGTCATCAAGACTTGTTGCAAAGCACCCTCAAGCGCTTGTCCATGTTTGTGATGCGCGCCAAGCTCAAACTCACGGATGTCACAGCCCACTACGAAATGCGGGGCCTCTTGGGAAATACGGCAGATCAAGCTTGCCCAGCATTGCAGTCTGAAGTGCCATGGCGTGCCATGCAGGAGGGCGAAGGCCATTTCATCAAATTGCACAGTGCCAAGAATTCTGGTTTGAATATTTCACGCCTTCTGTGGCTTGGTTTGAAAGACGCGCCCTCTTCTCTTGCTTTTTCAGGTCAGTCATTACCCCCCGCAACTGAAAACGAATGGCAATTGGCTGAAGTTTTAGCGGGCATCAGCAGGGTTCAAACAGCCACTTCCGAAGCCTTTGTGCCACAGATGCTGAACTACGAATCGGTGGAAGGCGTGAGTTTTAAAAAGGGTTGCTACCCAGGGCAAGAAGTGGTGGCCAGAAGTCAGTTTCGAGGCACCTTGAAACGACGCGCGTTCATCGTGGCTTGCCATTCGCCCATGCAAGTTGGCCAAGAGGTTTTTTCAGCCGATGACCCAGAGCAAGCTTGCGGCACCGTGGCCAGCGTTGCCGAAAATGACAACACGGCCAACCCAGAAACCGCAAAGTGGTGGGGTATTGTGTCGATGCAAATCAATGCGGCGTCACTAGTCTTGCACTTGGGCAATCCCGAGGGGCCCGAATTGCATCTCAGTGCTTTGCCCTACCCTTTGCTAGAAGACATTTAAGCGAGTTTCAAACTCATTTCGATGTGATCGATGCCAGCGTCTTGAAAGATGACGCCATGTGCTTGAAATCCCAATCGACGGTAAAAACCTTCCGCACTGCATTGCGCATGCAAGATCACTTGCTTGTCGCCGCGCTGCCGTGCCGTCTCAATAAAGGCCTCGATCACTTGTCTGCCTAAGTTACCACCGCGCAAAGGTTTGGCAACAGCCATGCGGCCAATTTGCGCAACTTGAGCTTGGGGTTGCAGCAAACGACCTGTTGCAACAGGCTGACCCAATTTGTTCCAGATCACTGCATGGACGGCCTTCGCATCATGTTCGTCCCATTCAAGGTCTTGCGGAATTTCTTGCTCATGAACAAAAACTTCTGTGCGCAAAGCAGCGGCCCCTTCTCTCAATTCGTCCCAGCTGCCCATCTTCAAATCCACCACAGATTCACCGGCCTCATAAATCAACAAAATGTTACGCAAAGCTTCTGGGATGGGCTTGGAAGTTTGTGTGAGTGGGTCGGCAAACACATAGATCAATTCGCCACTGATCAGCAACTTGTCACCACGAAAAATGCCTGCCTCAAACACCATGGACGATTTACCCAGCTTGCTGCACTTCATGCCCACACTCAGGTCATCGTCCATGAGCGCTGATGCGTGGTACTCCAAGGTGGCTTTCTTGACATACAACTCTCCACCCAAGATGTGAAAAGCAGTTTCGTAAGGCAATGCAACACGCCCCCAATACGCAGTGACAGCGGTGTCAATGTAGGTGAGGTAATGGCCATTGAACACAATCTTTTGCATGTCAATTTCAGCCCAACGCACGCGAAGGCGATGGAAAAATCGGAAGTCACTGCGTTTCATGAAAATTTCTTTCTGACAAACAAAAATCATTGGGCTCAAGCGAAGGCTTGTTTCAAGGCGCGGCCTGCATCCTGATGGGCTTGACGCGCTTCTGGAATGACGCGGCCCATGTTGACAAAACCATGAACCACCCCATGGTAAATCTCAAGATCGACCTTCACACCTGCCATGCGCAGCATATCGGCATAGGCAACACCTTCATCGACCAAGGGATCACATTCTGCCAAACCAATCCAAGCAGGCGCAAGACCGTCATGTCGTTCTGCCAGCATGGGTGCGAAACGCCAATCCTCTCGGTCTTTGGCATCAATGTAGTGGTCAAAAAACCAATCAACGGTGGCTTTGTCGAGCATGAAACCTGATTGATAAGTGCTGTGGGAGGTGGTTTCTTGGCGTGCGGCGGTGCCTGGGTAAATGAGCAGCTGCAGGGCCAATTTCAAGCCTGCATCTCTGGCGTGAATCGCGCAAACCGCGGCCAAAGTGCCGCCAGCACTGTCGCCTCCCACAGCCAATGCGTTGACTTGCAGTCCCATCGATTCTGCAGATTTTGCAACCCATTGAAGCGCATCCCAGGCATCGTTGGTTGCAACGGGAAAGCGATGCTCGGGTGCAAGACGGTAGTCCACAGAAATCACAGCGCATTGCCCGATGCGCGCCAATTCACGGCACAACACATTGTGCGTTTGAATGCTGCCAATGGTGAAGCCACCGCCATGGAAATACACCAACGTAGGGATTGGGGATGCATGTGATTTTAAATAAGGTGCAAACAACCGGGCTTTGATCAATTGACCATCTCGCATGGGAATTTGCAAGTCCTCAACCCGGGCCAATGGAGGTTCAGGCAAATCCAAAATGCTGGCCGACATTTCATAAAACAAACGCGCTTGTTGCGCATTCAACAAGTACATCGGTGGGCGCCCTGCCCGTTCAATGTTGCGCAGAACCAGGCGCATGGATTCGGTCAGCCGGCTGTGAGGGTTGTGGTGTGAGCTCATGGTGGCTTTTTTATCGCCAATGTGACTTTTTCAGGGTTGTAGAGGCTGACTTGAAACGCGTCATGCAGTAGAGTTGATCGTAACGCATTCAGAGAAAATACCATGGCTTTCATCAACTACGTCACCCAGATTCAGATCGACTTCGGCGCGATCCAACTTTTAAAACAAGAGTGCGAGCGCGTTGGCATTCACAAACCTCTTATCGTCACCGACCAAGGGGTGAAAGCTGCAGGCATTTTGCAGAAAGCCTTGGATGCGCTGCCTGGCATTCAGGTGGCTGTATTTGACCAAACCCCCTCCAATCCAACAGAAGCCGCTGTGCTTGCCGCCAGCGAGGTTTACAAGGCCCAGGGTTGTGATGGCTTGATTGCGGTGGGGGGCGGCTCCTCCATTGACTGTGCCAAATGTGTGGCCATTGCCGTCACTCACGAAGGCCCCCTCAAAACCTACGCCACCATTGAAGGTGGCTCCCTCAAAATTACAGACCGTGTTGCCCCGCTCATTGCAGTACCTACCACCAGTGGCACCGGTAGCGAAGTGGCGCGTGGCGCCATCTTGATCGTGGACGATGGTCGAAAGCTGGGCTTTCACTCTTGGTTCATCGTTCCCAAAGCAGCCATTTGTGACCCGGAGCTGACCTTTGGTTTGCCGCCCATGCTCACTGCGGCAACAGGCATGGACGCCATTGCCCACTGCATGGAAACTTTCATGGCACCGGCCTTTAACCCACCTGCCGATGGCATTGGCTTGGATGGCCTGCAACGCGCTTGGGCGCACATTGAACGCGCTACACAAAATGGCCAAGACAAAGAGGCGCGTATGCACCTCATGAGCGCCTCGATGCAAGGAGCCATGGCCTTTCAAAAAGGCCTGGGTTGCGTTCACTCGCTCAGCCACAGTTTGGGCGGGGTCAATCCCCGCCTCCACCACGGCACTTTGAACGCGATGTTCTTGCCCGCAGTGGTTCAGTTCAATGCCCTTGCTGAAACCGTGCAAAAAGAAAACCGATTGAACCGCATGGCGCAGGTGATGGGCTTAGCTTCCGGTTCAGACATTCCGCAAGCTATACAAGACATGAGTGCGCGACTTGGACTGCCTTCTGGCCTGAAGGCAATGGGCGTTAGTGAATCGCAATTTGATGCTGTGATTCACGGGGCGATGGCCGATCATTGCCACAAAACCAATCCTCGAATTGCAAGCCCAGACGAATATCGAGAGATGCTCTCGGCCTCGATGTAATCAAAGGTCTTGCACGCAGGCCATGTCAGGTTTTTCCAACCAGGCTGCAAACTCATCCGCCAGTTGTTGACTGGCTGAAGTCGCGGCTTGCCAAACCTTGACCCTCGCCTGCAAATCTTGACCATAAGTGGCAAAGTCCGTTCGATCGGGCAATTTGCCATTGGGCAATGTTTGAACCCACTCGGGCCTTGGTGCCAACACCAAGGTGTTGTTGAGAAATGAGCTGGCTTTGTGCCGCCATTTCAGGGCTTTGTCGAGCCATCCGGGTACCACCGCTTTTTGAAAATGCGGATACACAACCAAACCACCGGGTGCTGTGTCATTGGAAGCATTGCACCAATCAAGGTGCAAGTGGTAATCCGTGATACCACCATCCCAGTAAGCGCCACGCGGCGCGCCTTCAATGTCATGCACAGCTTTCAAAACAAAGGGAATGGCACAACTGGCTTGTAGCACATCCATGAAATTAGAGGTCGTCAGAGATAGTTGCCGGGTTGCGTAATCGTTTGTGCCAAAAGGCAATGCACCTGCAGATGAAAACACCACGCGCTCTAAGGATGCACCCATGGCTTTCCGACTGATCAGATTGCTTAAAAATGCGCCACCATAGCCTAAGGGGCTAAGCACTGAATGTTCTCGATGAAGCAAACCCTTGCCACGAGACGTCAACACATGAAGACGAAAACGAGGATGGTTTAACAGCGGTTCAACCAGGCCGCCATAAAACAAATCTAAATTTTCACGAAACGAATCGCTGACTTGCTGCGCACTGGGAAATTTTTGGCCGGGTTTCAGTTCATAGTGCTGATGAATGTAATCGTGCTCCAGTCTCAACAAGCCAGCGCGACTCTCG
>CANGCI010000008.1 GCA_947451995.1 Comamonadaceae bacterium
CCCATGCGCTTGATTCAAGCTTTCACCGCCACATGCCTGGTCCTTTGCAACACCAGCCTTTGGGCGCAAGACGCCAACTTGAAAAAAACCTTGGCCGAGCGTTTGCCGTCGCTGCCCAAAATTGAAGAGATCAGCAAGACTCCTATGCCTGGTGTGTTTGAAATTCGTGTGCAGGGCAACGAAATTTTTTACACCGACGCCAAAGGGGACTTCCTGATTCAAGGCGCACTCATTGACACCAAGCAAAAGCGCAACCTGACCGAAGAGCGCAACGACAAACTCTCGGCCATTCCATTCGACAGCCTGCCGCTTAAGTACGCCTTCACACAAGTCAAGGGAAATGGCAAACGCAAACTGGTTGTCTTTGCCGACCCCAATTGCGGCTACTGCAAACGCTTTGAGCGCGATCTGCAAAAGATCGACAACGTCACCATCTATCACATGATGTACCCCGTGTTGGGCGAAGACTCTAAAATCAAATCGCGCAACATTGCCTGCGCCAAAGACCGTGCCAAAACATGGAATGACTGGATGCTGCAAGGCATCGCACCGCCTGCCGTCGCCTGTGACAACCACAACATTGACGCCATCGTCGAGTTTGGCAAGAAGAACCGCATCAACGGCACGCCCACACTTTTTGTGGCCGATGGCACGCGTGTGCCAGGCGCCATTGAAGCCGCTCAAATTGAATCGCTCTTGAATGGTGTCAAGCCATGAACCCGCACGCAGATCAAACCCGCAAGCACGTCAAACGCTTGGCCTATGCAGGCCTCATTCCCTTCGTGGGCATGGCCATGTTGTTGTGGCTGATCGATGCCGATCTGCACCCTTTTGTGGCCTTGGCATTGGCAGGCTACGGCGCCGCCATCGTGTCGTTTTTGGGGGGCATCCATTGGGGCATCGGCTTTCGCAATGTGGCGCGCATGCACAACGCCCCCTTGTTTAATTTTGGATGGGGTGTGGTGCCTTCTTTGCTGGCTTGGATTGCCATCACCATGCCGGCTTATGCGGGCTTGCCCTTGCTGGCCTTGATTTTGATCATTTGCTACACCGTCGATCGCAAAGCCTACCTTGAAGCCGGCTTGCAAGACTGGTTGCCGATGCGCTTGCACCTGACTGTTGTTGCCGCCTTGAGCTGCCTGATTGGCGCTGCCGCCACTTGATGAAGAAAACAATGCCTGCCATTCACTACACCGTTGACGCCAGTCAAACCCACAGCCACCTCTTTCAAATTTCATTGCACATTGCCAAGCCCGATGCGGGTCAGGTGGTGTCACTGCCCGTGTGGATTCCTGGCAGCTACTTGGTGCGCGAGTTTTCTAAACACCTGCAAAATCTCAAAGCCAAACAAGCAGGCAAAACCGTCGGGGTGTTTCAAGACCATAAAAGCCAGTGGCACATCGATTGCAAAAATACCGCAGCCCTTGAATTGACCTACGAGGTCTATGCGTTTGACAATTCAGTGCGCACCGCATGGCTGGACACCCAACGCGGTTTCTTCAATGGCACCAGCCTGTGCTTGCGTGTCCATGGCCAAGAAGACGCGGCGCATGGCCTTAGCTTGACGGCCCCCAAAGGTTCAAGCTGGTCTGTGGCCACAGGCTTGCAAAGCGTCAAGGTCAACAAGCAAGGTTTTGGCGAGTACGTCGCGTCCAATTACGACGAGTTGGTCGATTGTCCGTTTGAGATGGGCAACTTCTGGCGGGGCGAGTTCACAGCCTGCGGCATCCCCCACGAATTTGTCATTGCAGGGGCCATGGCTTCATTTGATGGCGCGCGCTTGTTGGCTGACACGCAAAAAATTTGCGAAACAGAAATCAAGTTTTGGCATGAGAAAAAACCTGCTGCCCATGCCCCCTACAAACGATACGTCTTCATGCTCAATGCGGTTGAAGAGGGTTATGGCGGCCTAGAGCATCGCAACTCCACCGCCCTGATTTGCAATCGGCGCGATCTGCCTTCTTTGGACATGAAAAAAATGTCCGAAGGCTATGTCACTTTGTTGGGCCTCATCAGCCACGAGTATTTCCACACCTGGAATGTGAAACAACTGCGCCCCGCCGAGTTCAAGCGCTACGACTACACCCAAGAGAATTACACCGAATTGCTGTGGTTCTTTGAAGGCTTTACCAGCTACTACGACGACCTGCTGCTGCGCCGCGCCAAACTGATTGACGATGCGCAGTACTTCAAACTGCTCAACAAAACCATCAACCTGGTTTTGCAGGCACCAGGGCGGCAGGTACAAAGTGTGGCGCAAGCCAGTTTTGACGCTTGGGTAAAGTACTACCGCCAAGACGAAAACACACCCAACGCCACCATCAGCTACTACACCAAGGGTGCATTGGTGGCTTTGTGCATTGACCTCACCCTGCGCGCAGAAGGCACGTCCAATTTGGACAACGTGATGCGCGGCTTGTGGGTGCGCTGCAAAGGGGGCCCCTTGCGTGAAGCAGACTTGTTGGACGAGTTGGAAATGCAAACCGGCAAGAGCTGGAAGAAAGAACTCAAAGCCTGGGTTCACAGCACCCAAGAGTTGCCACTCAAAACTTTGCTGTCCTCGCACGGCGTGGTGGTCCACGAAGATGCGCCCCAAATGGCACAGCGCTTGGGCCTGCGCGTACTCGAGGCACAAGGCGTGGTGCAAGTCAAAGCGGTGCTGCGTGGCGGCGCTGCAGAAAAAGCAGGCATGGCCGCTGGCGATGAATGGTGGGCCGTGGCCAGTGCCAAAGCCAAGTCACAAACTTGGCGCTTGAAAAAACTGGAAGACTTGTCGCTGCTGCTCGGCAACGAGAAAAAAGCCGTGGCCACCATCACGCGTGATCAAAAGGTGTTTGCACTGGCGCTGACATTGCCCAGCGATGTGCACACTTGGCGCTTAAGCCAAACTGCCTCTTCATACAACGCCCGCACCAGCGCTTGGCTGGACGGGGCTTAAGATTTATTTGCCACGCAAGTCAAGCACGCGCTTGGCTTTGCCTTGGCTTCGCTCTACGCCACCTTCGGCGCGCAAATCAATTTCCACGCTGGAGCCGATGTAGACCTTGATCTCGTGCTGCAACATCTTGGCAGCTGCACGCGCCTCAATGCTGTCAGGCTGCATGCCGGGGCGTGTTTCCACGGCCACCTTCAAGTTGTCCATCGGACCTTCGCGCGTCAGCACGCACTGGTAATGCGGCGCCAGCTCCGGGCGCTTCAAAATGAGTTCTTCAATTTGCGAGGGGAACACATTGACACCGCGAATGATCATCATGTCATCGCTGCGGCCTGTGATCTTTTCCATACGGCGCATGGTGCGTGCTGTGCCAGGCAACAGACGCGTTAAGTCGCGGGTGCGATAACGAATGATGGGCAAAGCCTCTTTGGTCAAACTGGTGAACACCAACTCGCCCATTTCGCCATCGGCCACGGGCTCGCCTGTTTCGGGGTTGATGATTTCAGGATAAAAATGATCTTCCCAAATGGTGGGGCCATCTTTGGTTTCGATGCACTCGCTGGCCACGCCAGGGCCCATCACTTCCGACAAGCCATAGATGTCCACGGCATCAATGCCCATACGCACTTCAATGGCCGCTCTCATGTCATTGGTCCAAGGCTCGGCGCCAAAAATACCAATGCGCAAAGAACTGCTGCGGGGGTCAATGCCTTGACGCTCAAACTCATCGGCAATTGCCAGAATGTAGCTGGGTGTGACCATGATGATCTCGGGTTTGAAATCTTGAATCAGCTGAACTTGGCGCTCGGTTTGACCGCCGCCAAATGGCACAACGGTCAGGCCCAATTTTTCTGCACCGTAGTGCGCACCCAAACCCCCGGTGAACAAACCATAGCCATAACTCACATGGACCATGTCGCCAGGTTTGGCTCCGCCTGCTCGAATGCTTCGCGCAACCACCGTGGCCCAAGTGTCAATGTCGCGCTGCGTGTAGCCGACCACTGTGGGCTTGCCTGTGGTGCCGCTGGAAGCATGAATGCGTGAGCAGCCGGAACGCGGTACCGCAAACATGCCGTAGGGATAACTGTCGCGCAAATCGGCTTTGGTGGTGAAGGGGAATTTGGCCAAGTCGGCCAAGGATTTGCAATCACTGGGGTGCACGCCAGCCTTGTCAAACTTGGCCTTGTAAACAGGCGAGTTGTCGTAGGCGTGTTGCAGCGTGGCTTTGAGGCGCTTAAGCTGCAAAGAACGCAGCTCATCGATGCTGGCTTTTTCAATCGGCTCTAGGGGCAATGGGGAGGCTTTGCTCATCTCTGTATCTCCAAATGTCCAAATTTATTCAGGGATCACGGTGCCTGGGATCTGCGCGCTCTTGCCGCGGAACATGGCAATGACCTCACCCTTTTGGTTGGTCACTTTCATGTCGTAAATGCCGTGACGGCCACTCAGTGTTTGTTCTTGTCCTACGCAAGTGAGCACATCGCCCAATTGGCCGGGCTTTAAAAACTCAATGCTGCACCCTGCTGCCACAGCCACCTTGTTGTAGCTGTTGCAGGCAAAGGCAAAGGTGGAATCGGCCAAGGTGAAGATGAAACCGCCATGGCAAATTTTGTGACCATTCAAATGAAGTTCTTTGACTTCCATGCGAATGACGGCGCGGCCAGGTTCGCAGGAGATGAGTTCCATGCCCATGGTGTCTTTGCTGGCTGTGTCGACTGCGAACATCGACACGCCCACTTGCTTGGCCAAATCGATGGCTGCTTGTGAAGGGGCTGCTATAGGATTTGCATGCGTGCTCATGTTCATTCGCCTTTAAATTGCGCGGGGCGCTTTTCCAAAAAGGCTTTCACGCCTTCAAAGTAATCGTGCGTTTTACCCAGCGCCGATTGCGCATCGCGCTCTTGGTCCAGTTGCTCAGACAAGCTGCGGGTGTGCGCGCCCATCATGAGTTTGCGCGTTGCCACCAAAGCCCTGGTGGGCATGACGGCCAATTTTTCGGCCATGGCCATGGCAGCGGCCAATGCGTCATCGGCCACATCCCAAATCACGCCCCACTCTTTGGCTTGTTGTGCGCACAATTTGTCGCCCGTCATGGCCAAGGCCAACGCGCGTGGCATGCCCAAGCGTTCGACCAACAACCAACTGCTGCCAGCATCAGGGATCAAGCCAATCTTGCTAAAGGCCTGAATGAAGCTGGCATTGGGTGAGGCAATGGCAATGTCGCAGGCCATTGCGATGGAGGCGCCAGCACCAGCCGCAACGCCATTCACCGCCGCAATGATGGGCATGCTCAGCGATTGAATTCGGCGCGTGCTGGGATTGAAGGCTTGGTCAATGATGGAGCCGGGATCGGCGCGCTTGACCATGTCGGGGCCGGGCGTGAAATCAAATTCAGACAAATCGGCACCGGCGCAAAATCCGCGGCCTGCACCTGTCAGCACCACGGCGCGAATTTCTGGATCGGCTTCCGCTTGATCAAATGCCGCCCACAGGTCATGGTGCATTTGACGGGTGAAACTGTTCAGTGCCTGCGGACGGTTGAGCGTGACCAAGGCCACGGCACCGCGTTTTTCGAAGGTCACAGATAAAGTGCTGTCTTGGGTCATGGTCTAAGCCCTGCTTGTGCGCTAAAAACGAAAATGTACCATTAACCGACCGATCGGTTGGTTAATGTTTTCCCTTGATTCTGGGCCTATTTTCATCCCGTTATAGTCAGGGGTAACGACATTCAACCCCCATTGGAGAACTGTTTTGGCCTACGAAAACATTGAAGTCCGCACAGAAGGCGGCAAAGTTGGCATCGTCACCCTGAATCGCCCCAAGGCTCTGAACGCCTTGAACGGCCCTTTGATGGACGAGTTGGGTGCTGCATTAAAGGCCTTTGACGCCGACGAAGCCATCGGCTGCATCATCGTCACCGGCAGCGAAAAAGCCTTTGCCGCCGGCGCCGACATCTCGGCCATGGCCACGCACAACTTCAACGACGTCTACAAACAAGACTTCATCACTCGCAACTGGGAAACCATTCGCAGCATTCGCAAGCCTGTCATTGCCGCCGTCAGCGGTTTTGCATTGGGTGGCGGTTGCGAGTTGGCCATGATGTGCGACTTCATCATTGCCGCAGAAAACGCCAAGTTTGGCCAGCCCGAAATCAAACTGGGCATCATTCCTGGTGCAGGCGGTACGCAGCGTTTGCCCCGCGCCATTGGCAAATCCAAAGCCATGGACCTGGTGCTCACAGGCCGCATGATGGACGCCACGGAAGCCGAACGTTCAGGTTTGGTCAGCCGCGTGGTGCCCACTGACAAACTGATGGAAGAAACATTGGGCGCCGCGTTGCTGATTTGCAGCATGGGCCAATTGGCAGTGATGGCCGCCAAAGAAAGCGTGAACCGCGCCTTCGAAAGCGGCCTCACCGATGGCGTGATGTTTGAGCGCCGTTTGTTCCACGCCATGTTTGCCACGGACGATCAAAAAGAAGGCATGGACGCGTTTTTGAACAAGCGCGCACCCAACTTCACACACCGCTGATCAGCGCCAACTTTTGCAAAACGCACTGACCACCGCGCCCATCGTTCCAACGATCTGGCGCTTAGCGTTGCCCAACGTCTTGGCCATGACGGCCGCCGCCTTGGTCAGCATTGCCGAGACTTGGTACGTTGGCCAATTGGGCATCATGCCCTTGGCTGGCATGGCACTGGTTTTTCCATTGGTCATGTTGCAACAAATGCTGTCGGCAGGCTCTGTGGGTGGCGGCATCACATCTGCCATCAGCCGCGCCATGGGCGCGAACAACTTGGAGAAAGCCAATGCATTGGTATTGCATGCCGCCATCATTGGTTTGAGCATTGGCCTGTTGTTCACGGTGGTGTTTGCGCTCTTCAGTGAGTTCATTTTCAGCGCGCTCGGCGGCAAGGGTGAGGCGCTTGCGCAGTGCTTGTTGTATGCACATGTTGCGTTTGCCGGTTCAGTCAGTGTTTGGCTCACCAATGGCTTGGCTTCTGTGATTCGCGGGTCTGGCAACATGCGCACACCGTCCCAGGGTTTGCTCATCACATGCTTGGTCCAGGTGGTCTTGAGCGCTGTTCTAGGTCTGGGCTTCGGGCCGGTGCCCAGCTTTGGCATGGTGGGTATTGCGACGGGTTTCTTGATCGCTTTTACCGGCAGTGCACTTTACTTTCTGTGGTTTCTGCGCTCAGAAAACAGCACCCTTCGTTTGAACTTCAACAGCCCGCTGTCCAAAGAATTGTTTGTGGACATCCTCAAAGTGGGCGGCATGTCCAGCATTTCCTCTGTGCTGACCGTGGCGACCATTTTGGTGGTTACGCGTTTGATTGCCAACTTTGGCCCTGAAGCTTTGGCGGGTTATGGCATCGGCACACGCCTGGAATTTTTGTTGGTGCCCATCACCTTCTCCTTTGGCGTAGCATGCTTGCCGATGGTGGGCATGGCCTTGGGTGCCAAGCTTGTGGCGCGCGCCAAAAAGGTGGCTTGGACTGGCGCCATGATGGCAGCCGCCTTGGTGGGTTGCATCGGTTTAATCGTGATGCTGTGGCCAGGCTTGTGGGCCAATTTGTTCAGCAGCAACCCCTTGGTGTTGGCCAGCGCCAGCCAATACTTTCTGACGGTGGGGCCTTGTTATGGGTTCTTCGCATTGGGCTTGTGCCTGTACTTTGCATCACAAGGTGCTGGTAAGTTGTGGGGGCCCATCATGGCGGGCACCTTCCGCTTGGTGACGGTTGCCTCAGGTGGCGTCTGGTTATCGCAGAACAATGGCACGGCAGACCAGATGTTCATGGTCATTGCAGCTGGCATGGTCAGCTATGGCGTGCTCACCGCTTTGACCGTTTGGAAAACCAACTGGGCGAGATAAATAAAGCCACCTCGATGGTGGCTTTCAAACTTTCAGGCCTTGTCATTCAAGCCGTTTGAATTTTGAAGATAGGGCGACGCTCGCCCACATTCAAACCTTTGATGTTCTTCAAGTCATGCGCGCGCCAAGGCATGAGTTCTTCACGCTGCTTGGCATCCAACCATCCCAATTGGTCCAAGGCCTCAATGGTGGCCGCAAACAAAGCGGGCTTGTTGCCATCGGCAATTTTCAGGGCCAAGGCTTGCCCACGTGAACGGCTGCCGATCACTTGAACACCATCGGCGCCCACCTTGCTCACCCAGTCGCCTCGGCCAACACGCATCAAATCAGCATCACTGCGGCCCGTGCCCGAGACCAACTCGGGATGCGCCGTCATGGCTTCGCCCAACAACTTCAAACTTGCACCATAGACATCGTCTGCTTCGGGCTTGGCCAGACGCGCATAGCTGCGTGCCAAATTGGACAAGGGCACCGCAAAGTTGGGCGCCGAGCAACCATCGATGCCCCATCCCATGTCTTCGGATGCAACGCCAGTGACATCGGCCACTGCTTTGCGAACAGCCTGCTGCAAGGGATGTTCCATTTCGGTATAGCTTTCTTTGGCCACACCATGCAATGAACAGTAAGCCAAAAATCCACTGTGCTTGCCGCTGCAGTTGTGATGACGTTCGTCCACCACAAAGCCCTCGGGCACAGGTTGATCGTTGAAACTGAAACGGTAGGGCACGTGACAGCCGCAGCGCAATTGTTGGTAGGTGTTGCCACTCTTTTTCAGAATGGATGACACTTGCTCAACGTGCATGTCTTCACCGTTGTGACTGGCGCACATCAAGGCCAACTCTTTGGATGTCAAGGCCAGTTGTTGTGCGCCGCCACTTTGAATCAAAGGCAAGGCTTGAAGCGCTTTCAAAGTAGAGCGTGTGAAGCACAGCCAATGGGGATTGCCCACATGCGCCACGACGCGGCCCTGAGTGTCGGTCACCGCCAATGCCCCCAAGTGCAAGCATTCCGAAATGCCGTTGCGGGTCAATTCAATCATGGGGGAAAAATTCATGGCTTATCTTTCAGTTTAAGGAAGGGCAAATGGTTTATTTTTTCAAAACTTCACGCTCTTTTTCATAGCGGTCGTAATTGGGCAATGCAGCAGGCGTTTGGGTGGTGCCCGTGGTTTTGGTTTTCTCAGCACCTCGAATGCCTTCGTAGACCGACTGGCTCGAAACAAAAGCACAGGCTTGTAAACCTGCAACGGCCAAAGCGACTGCAATCAGTCGCATTTGTAAGTTTGAATTGAAATGGGACATATCAAAAAAAACACTAAAAAAGGCTTTTTAAACGCCGTGTAAAGTTTGACCGAATGTAACGCAAATGACTAGAATGAGTTGAGCCATTACTCATTTGAACAAGGTCATACGTTGGCACGCAAACCTTTGGTTACGGCACAAGAACTCGAAGCACTGCTTTCAAAACCAGTGGCTGATACGCACACGGTTGACCCCTATTTCCCCCTTCGGTTGGCCATCCTCACTTTTTTCTCCGCCCTTTGGTTTTTGCGCCTCACGCTCTATACCAATGATGTTGCCAACGATCTTTTCTCCAATTCAAATGTGCGCGATTACATGATGCCTGCCCTGTATTTCAGGGCCTGGATTCTTTTTCTGTTCATGTCGGTAGGCGTGTGGTCCTACAAAAACGGCAAATATCCCGCCATTCTCTTTGGGCTGCTCTTTGTTGCCAGCCTGTTCAATTTGATGTTCGATGTCACCGTCTTTTATGCTGAGAAGCTAGAGCAGCGAGATGTTCGCATTACCTTTGTCATCATTGGGCGGCTTGTGATTTCGTACATTTTGTACATTTCCATGCGCCGAGCCCACCGCATTCCGTTAGGGCGCGACAAATGGAATGTATTTTTACCTTTTAAAAAGTAAACCATTGCGCCGGCTCAAACGTTAGAGCCTTATCCACCGGAGACTGCCATGAAAAAATTAATTGCCCTCATCCTCATGACCCTCAGCTTGTCTGCCATGGCCCAACACGGCCACGGTTACGGGCATGGCTACGGACAAGGTTCATGGGTTCGTGGTTACGGCAGTGGTTGGGGCTGGGGCGTTCCAGCCGTCATTGGTGGTTTGTTGGTTTACGAAGCCGTCAAACAGCCCACATATGTTCAACAACCGGTGTATGTGCAGCAACAGCCTGTCATTGTTCAGCAACAGCCAACTTACACCACCTCCTCCAACCCCACATGCACCCCTTGGACTGAAGTTCAATCGTCCGATGGCACAGTCACTCGCACGCGCACCTGCACGCAGTAAATCCATCAGTGACTTCAACTGGGCCCTATTAAGGTCACTTTTCTGACGACGGGTCGTTGATAATGTGGGCATGTTGAACGAAGAATCGGCCATCGCTTCACCTCAAACCATTGAAGCTTTAACGGCCCTCCTTTACAGGCTGGCCAGTTACACCAGCACCCATCTCATAGATGACGCCGCCATCTTGGCACTCATCTTCTGCTAACGCACAGGGTGTTGCATGGCCATGCTTCAAAAAACGCAAGTCTGCAAACTTCTGTTCACGTTGCTTGTGACATGCATGATGAGTTCGGGCAGTTATGCGTCAGAGGTCTTGGTGGCCGTCGCTGCCAATTTTGCAGCGCCCATGCAAAAAATTGCGCCTCTGTTTGAAAAAGATACCGGACACAAGGCCATCCTTTCTTTCGGCGCAACAGGCAGCTTTTACGCACAAATCAAAAACGGTGGCCCCTTTCAAATCCTGTTGTCTGCCGACGATGAAACCCCACTGAAATTAGAAAAAGAAGGCCTAGGTCTTGTCGGTTCTCGGTTTACCTACGCCACCGGCAAATTGGCACTTTGGAGCAAGCAACCTGGCAAGGTCGATGACGCAGGGCAAATTCTCAAAACAGGGGACTTTCAACGCCTGGCCATGGCCAATCCCAAACTTGCACCCTACGGGATGGCGGCACATGAAACTCTGACGAAATTGGGCCTCTTGCAATCGGTTCAACCCAAAATTGTTCAAGGCGACAACATTGCCCAAACCTACCAATTTGTCTTTACCGAGAATGCACAGCTTGGCTTTGTCGCACTGTCGCAGGTCTTTGCTGATGGCAAGATCGCACAAGGATCCGCGTGGGTCGTGCCCTCGCATTTGCACAGCCCATTGCAACAAGACGCCCTGCTTCTCAACCCAGGCAAAAACAAGCCAGCCGCTGAAGCGCTGATGAATTACCTCAAAACAGACAAAGCCAAAAACATCATTCGCGCATTTGGTTACGCTGTTTAATTTATGATGGCGCACGCCCAATGGGTGACACCGTTCTAACCTAACTCAGCACAAGGCAAGCATCATGCGCATTCCCGACTGGACCCCCGAACAACTGGCTCAACCCCAAGCTTTGGTCGATGCCATCTTGGCCCGCCGTGGCGGCGCACTGCTCAACCTCGACAAAGCACTGCTGTGGAGCGAGCCTGTGGCCTCGGGTTGGAATGTTTATTTGCGCAATGTACGCACTGGACTGTCTGCATCACGCCAATTGTGTGAACTGGGCATTTGCACGGTGGCTTTGCTCACGGGAGCACACTATGAATACCATCACCACGCCCCAGACTTTCTGAAGGCGGGTGGTACGCAAGCTGAATTGGATGCACTCAAGCGTGCTGTTGAAGCACAACCCGCCGATGGCGTGACCGATGCCGCTTTCGATGAAATGTCCCAATGGGTGGTGCAATACGCCGCTCAAATGACACAGCGCGTCAAAGTGGATGACGCACTGTTCAAGAAATTGCAATCTCGTTTAAGCACCACTGAGATTGTGGAACTCACCACCGCCATAGCCACCTACAACATGGTGGCCCGGTTGTTAGTGGCGCTTCAAATTACGCCTGAAGAATAAGCGAATCAATCTGGCTTGATGCCGTTGTCTCGGACCACTTTGGCCCAGACATCAATTTGTTTGTCGATGAAAGTTTTGGCTTTGTCGACACTGCCGCCAGAAATATCAATGCCTTGCGCACTGAGCTTATGCGCCACCTCGGGGTTGTTCAACACCTTGTTGAGCTCATCGTTCATGCGCTTCACGATGTCGGGTGGTGTTTTGGCAGACGCCAACACCGCCCACCAAGCTGGGGCTTCAAAGCCTGGAAAGCCCGCTTCGGCAATGGTGGGTACATCGGGAAACTCTGCCACGCGTTTGGAAGAAGTGACCGCCAGGGGTCGGATGCGCTTGTTGTCAATGTGGGGCTTGCTTAAGAAAACAGTGCCCATGGCCAAGGGCACGTGGCCCGCAACAGCATCGGTCATGAGAGGGCCACCGCCTTTGTAGGGAATGTGGTTGAACTCCATGTTGCCATTCTTGCCCAGCAAAGCCATGGCCAAGTGACCTAAGCTGCCATTGCCAATGGTGCCAAATGACACATTCTTTTTTGCTTTGGCTGCGGCCACCACATCGGCAAAGGTTTTGTACTCATTGCCCACGTTGGAAGTCAGCACCATGGCCGAGGTGCCCACCAACACCAAAGGCACGATGTCCTTTTTGCTGTCGTAAGGCATGTTGGGTATCAGGCTTTGGTTCACACCGTGCGTATCAAAGACCACTGCAAAGGTGTAGCCATCTGCAGGTGCCGACAACATGCTGGAAGTGCCAATGACGCCTGATGCACCGCCTTTGTTTTCCACAATGATGCTTTGGCCCAACTGCTGGGACAACACCGGCGCAATGATGCGCGCCACCTGATCCACAGAGCCGCCTGGCGGGAACACTGCGACCAGTTTGATGGGTTGTTTGGTGGGCCAGGCTTGCGAAAGTGCCAATGTTGGCAACAGCGTTGCAAAGCACAACATCAGTTTAAAACGTGAAGACAGCGTCGATTGAAACAGCATGATGAAAAATCCTTTGTTTGAATCGTAGTGCTTTAGCTTGCGCAAATGACAGGTGTAAACCCTAGCATCGTATGACTCTAAGACGTGTAAATTTAGTTATACGAAGTAACAAATTGGAACGGTACTTCAGAGAACTATCAAGAACCAACAAGGAGACTCAAAGTGAACCGATTTCAATTAATAAGAGGTGCCCAGGGCATCGGAATCCTTTCAGCAACACTTGCGATGGCCGCGTGCAGCACATTCCAAAACAACACAGTACCAAACCTTAAAGTAGCCAGTGGCGCAAATTTGACAAACTGCACGGCATTGGCAGGTCAACTCAAACTGGCCAACACCAAAATTGAAGGCTCCACGCTGGTGGCGGCAGGTGTGATCAAACTAGGGGACAACGCAGTGCCCGAGCACTGCTTGGTGAAAGGCCGAATGCACGAACGCAAAGGCGCAGATGGCCGTGATTACGCCATTGGTTTTGAAATGCGATTGCCTGTGGCGTGGAATGGCCGATTTTTCTACCAAGGCAATGGCGGCTTAGATGGTGCCGTGGTGCCAGCCTTAGGTGCACTGGGTGGCGGACCACTTACCGGCGCATTGATGCAAGGCTTTGCAGTCATCAGTTCGGATGCGGGTCACTCAGGACCGCAAACACCCTTCTTTGGTTCCGAACCACAAGCACGTTTGGACTATGGCTATCAGGCAGTTGAAAAACTCACACCTATGGCCAAACAACTCATTCAAGGCGCTTATGGCAAAGGTCCAGACCGCTCCTACATTGGCGGTTGTTCCAACGGTGGCAGACACGCCATGGTGGCAGCCTCCAGATTGGGCGATCAATACGACGGCTACTTGGTAGGTGCACCTGGCTACCGACTGCCCTATGCCGCGTTGGCGCAAATTTGGGGCGCGCAGAAGTGGGCAGCCATTGCCACGCCCGGTGCCACGGTTAAAAACCCGATGAATCCTAATGGCACACTGCCAGACTTGGCCAGTGCTTTCACGGCACAAGAGCGCGCCACTGTTGCTACAGCGATCGCCAACAAATGTGATGCACTAGATGGTGTGGCCGACGGCATGGTGCAAGCCACACAAGCGTGTCAGGCTGTTTTTGACATCAAGAAAGACGTGGCGACATGCACAGGTGAACGCAATGGCGCCTGCCTGACGGAGGTTCAAAAGAACGTCATTGCGGAGGTTTTTGACGGTGCCAAAACTAACAGCGGTCAACGAATTTACGCCAAGTTCCCATTCGACACCGGCGTTGCAGGTGCTAATTGGGGAACTTGGAAATTCATCGATTCTTTAATTCGCGATCCTTTGGCCATCAGTACCATTTTTAGCGTACCTCCCAAACCACTGAACCCCCTTCAAGAAAATGTCACGGAGCGCTTGGCCATGTTCAGTAGCACCAACGACACATACAAAGAGTCGGGCTGGTCATTGATGACGCCGCCCCAAGAAAGCAAACCAGCCAACATGGGCGCCTTGCGTGCGCGTGGCGCAAAAATGGTGCTCTATCACGGCGTCAGCGATGCGATTTTTTCAGCGGAAGACACCCGCCAGTGGATTGAGCGTCTGAACCAAGAAAACGTAAATCCAGGCTCTGACTTTGCACGCTACTTTCCCGTGCCTGGCATGAACCATTGCAGCGCTGGTTTGGCCACTGACCAATTTGATTTGTTAACGCCACTGGTTCAGTGGGTTGAACAAGGCATTGCGCCCCAAGCTGTCGTGGCAAGCGCGCGAGGTACCGGCAATGCTGGCGGTGTGAACACTGAATTGCCAGCCAACTGGTCGCCCAATCGCACTCGCCCTCTGTGCGCTTATCCAAGCGTTGCAACGTACAAGGGAAGTGGCTCTGTAGAAGACGCAAAAAACTTCAGTTGCAAATGAACAAATCTTGAGGCGGTCAACTGCTGCCGCCCCAAGGCATGGTCAGGCTAGAGTCGGGTTTGGTATCTTGTTGTTTTTTAAAGGGAGACAAGCTGAGAACTGAATCAAAAACCAACAGGTAGGTGGCAATGCACACCAAAATAAGCACGAAGTGATGCGGACGCATTGAAATTCCTTTGGCATGCATCCTATTTTTTGCCAAATGAAATTTCAATTCTACGAAGGTCCTAGAACCCTACATGGGTTGTAAGCCCAGAACAATATATGCAGCCCGCTAACTGCATTGGTAAAAAGGCAATCTTTGACTGTTCATAATGCTTGTTGAAGAATTTTTTGTATGAACCCTAAGGGGAATGGACATGATTTCAGCCAAATACGCTCAAGCCTTCGCCAGATACAACCGTTGGCAAAACGCGTCCCTGATGGCCGCGGCAGATCAGCTCTCAGAGGCACAGCGCCAACACAATGCCGGCGCATTCTTTGGCTCCATCTTGGGTACGTTGAGCCATATTCTTTGGGGTGACTCGGCTTGGATGAATCGTCTGACGCAAACGCCCTTCACCCCCACCCCTATCGATGAGTCAGGTCGACTTTGGAGCGATTGGTCGGCCTACAAACTAGCGCGTGTGACCATGGACGAACGAATCATTGAATGGGCTCATTCGGTGGACGACAGTTTTTTCAAAAACGATCTCACCTACATCACTGCCAAGGGCATTCAAGTCACCAAGCCACTAGACCTGGTCGTGATGCACATCTTCAACCACCAAACCCATCACCGGGGTCAGGCTCATTGCTTGTTGACGCAGTTTGGCACCAAGACAGCCGATACTGACATTTTGATTTACAGAGAAAACACATGAGCTTTGACGTTCAAGCCGCAACAGACAACTACATCAACGCCTTGGGGCCAGAAGCCCTGGCCAAGGCAGCCGCATACACCTCTGGGTCGCATTGGACCTTGCTGTGGGGCTTCCTCATTTCGACAGCAGTGGCTTGGTTGGTGATCAAACTGCAAGTGCTCGACAAGATTGAAGGAAAGCTGAGCCACAAAAGCCTGTGGTTTCGTTCGTTTGCAATCAGTGGCGCCTACCTTTTCTTGTCATCGCTTCTGATCTTGCCCTGGACCCTGTATGCCGATTGGTGGCGAGAGCTGGCTTACGGCAAAACAAGCCAAGCTTTGTCTGATTTCCTCGGCCAAGGCAGCATTTCGTTGTTGATTTCTTCCTTGTTGGGAGGCTTGTTTTTATCGGGCGTCTATTTCTTCATCCGACGCTTAGGACCTTACTGGTGGGCATGGTCAGGCGGACTCACTGCTGTGGCGATTACCAGCATGATGCTGGTTGGCCCCGTATGGATTGAGCCGCTGTTCAACAAATACACACCCTTGCCGCAAGGTGAGGTGCGTGAGGCGCTGGAGGTCTTGGCCAAACAAGCCAACATTCAACCCGACCGCATCTTTGTCTACGATGGTTCAAGACAATCCAATCGATTTACCGCCAATGTCTCTGGCTTGGGCGCCAGTGCACGCATTGCCATTTCTGATGTGGCGCTCACATCAGCATCTTTGGACGAAGTCAAAGCAGTGACGGGCCATGAAATTGGCCACTACGTTTCGGGACACATCTGGAATTTAATCGGTACAGCCGTGTTGCTGTCGATGATTTTCTTTTACCTCACCGATGCCATGTTCAACAAAGTGGCCAACCTCATGGGTTCTACGGTACGCATTGCCGAACCGCGAGGCATTGCCATTTTGCTAGTGTGCATCTCGTTTTTGAGTTTGTTGGCGCAACCTGTTAGCAACTACGTGGTTCGATTGGGTGAGACAGAAGCCGACCAATACTCGTACAAGGCTGTGAATCTGCCAGATGCCATGGCCTCTGCGCTGGTTAAAACGGCAGAATACAGAGACCCACGGCCGCATCCTTTGCAAGAGCTGATTTTTTACACACATCCCTCTGTAGAGAAACGTGTGAAGGCTGCCATGGAATGGAAAGCGCAACATTCAAACTAAGGTTTGCGCCATTGGCATCCAATTGAATCTCATTTATAAATCGATCAAAGTTCAATCCATTCAAACAGGCACACCATGAACATCACCGTTGAAACCACTGTTCACGCCCCAATCGACAAAGTGTGGACGGCATACACCACACCCGCTGACATCGTTCAATGGAATGCGGCCTCAGATGACTGGCATACCACTTCTGCCAGCGTAGAGTTGCGAGTGGGCGGACAGTTTTCTTCGCGCATGGAAGCCAAAGATGGGAGTTTTGGCTTTGATTTCGCAGGCACCTATACCAAGATTGTTCCCAACGAATGCATTGAGTACCAGTTTGGAGACCGCTCTGCTTCAGTTGAATTCATTCAAACAGACAAGGGTGTGAAGGTTCGCATCAACTTCGTTGCAGAGGAAGAGCATTCCGTTGAGCAACAACAAGAAGGATGGCTGGCCATTTTGAACCGCTTCGCCAAACACGTTGAACAAAAGTACTGATTTCTAAGTCGGCCCTAAGTCAATCTTTTTGCCGACGGCCTTCAATGTTGACAGGCAATGGCTGGACGTCCAGCATGCCGTAGAGACCCACAACCTCGCCTGTCATTGCATCACCATTGATTTGGGCATTGACCGACTTCAACTGCCCCTCTGAGTTCACAAAACTGAAGTGCAAGGCATTGCCATGAACACGCGCACCCAATAGCGATTGCTGTTTTCCTTGATGATCGAAGGTTCCACCAATTCTTTGATGCACTTGCACCAATTTCAAGGTGGCGGGTATTTTTCCGTCGATCCCAGTGACTGACCAAACGCCAGAAACCTTGGCAGGCACAGTCCAAAAATAGCCTGTTCCGTTGCCAACACGTATCACTTCGTCGGGCTCCCAATCCCCCATCGAAAATGTGTTGGACAAAATGCGAGTACCTGGCTTCATAGCCAACAAAGTGGGCCGCAATTGGGCATTCAATTCTTCCAACAGATACAGCGTCACCACGCTGGCTTTTGAAAAATCTTCTTTGAAAATATCACCATGAACAATGTTGACGCGACTGGCAACGCCAGCACGTTGCGCATTGCGATTGGCCAAAGCCGCTAATTCTTTGTTGTATTCAATGCCCCAAGCACGTGCGCCAAATTGTTTGGCAGCCGCAATGGGAATTTTTCCGTCGCCCGCACCCAAGTCAACCAGTTCATCGTCTGGGCCCACTTTGGCAGCTTCCAGCATTTTGTAGACCAAATCGTCACTGGTGGGCAGCCACATCACATCCTTGCCCATCTGTCCGCGTTTAGGGACATATGTTTCTGGCAGCAGGGTGCTGCAAGCTTGCAAACCTAGAACGATGAAGAGAATAAAAGCGCGAAATAAAGTTGAGGGCTTTGACCCAAGGCGAATGTCCGTCATGAAAACCATCAGTGCAATACTAAAATGAGTTTGAATGTACACAAATCAAAAAGTCCGCGTCATGCCATGAAAGCAAAACCTTGATGGCTCTTGATTTCATAGACCGCAATGACAGGCTCATCTGCATACAAGTAGTTAAGCTAGAAGTGCTTCAAGCTTGTCAAAACTGCCGGTCCATCCCATGGACATGCCAGCTCTTTCATTGACAAATTGGAGGATGTCTTCTGGAGTCGCCTGCCCCGGTGTCCAGCGAAGTGTGATGCGACTTGTATGCGCATCCTCAGCCACCAATTCAATGTGCGTGTTCATTTGCATTGGCCAATTTGAAAAGAAAACTGGCCGAATGACTTGCTCGTTGGCATCGCAAAATTGCTGGGTATAAACAATGCGATGTGGCGGGCTTAATTCAAGGTATTTGACCAGACCGTACATTGGCTCACCATCGTCAAAAGACATCTCATAAAAAGAGGTTTCATTCAACGAAGCTGCCGTTCTGATAAATTTCATGGACGCACCAGTGGGCGCTAACCACTGCGAAAGCTGGTTAGGTTGAGAACACATCTCATACAGTCGATCGACAGGTGCATTGAAAGTTCTGGCGATTAAAAATATGTCCTGCCCCTTGGTCTTTTTAGCAAGGAACTCACCTAATCGGTCCCAGGTGGTTTCACCTCCAGCTTGACGGATGTGCCCCTTCATTCCATGTGCAATCTCAGCTGAGGTAAACTTCATTTCCATAGCCATTTCAGTTCGGCCCTGAAGCTCTCTCAACTGCACCGTCACTCTGAACAGGGGTGGACGATCTTTGTGGCCACCGTGGTCGTAAACCAAACGCTGCAAAGGTACCACGTCGAGGTATTGGGTTGTATTTTCATAATCGGTACCGTCTGGCCCGTGCATCGTGTAATGCCAGTGCCCGCCTGATCGAAGATCGCGATCATGGACAGTCAAGGTAAATCCACGAGGGCCCCACCATTGAGAAATTTGCTCAGGTGTGGCCCATGCTTGCCATACCGCTTGAAGTGGTGCGTCATAAATGCGGTTGATCGCGATGACGTTGGATTTTGGGTGAGTCGCCATTTGGATTTATCGATTGAATTGCTTATATCTTTCGTGCAACCCAGAAGGTAGCGCCATTGGGCCCATATTGCTCTGCGTGCTCAGTGCCACGCGGAATGAAAAAGCCTTGACCCGCTTCAAACGTTTGAGCACCTGTTGCAAGCTCTAATTTCACTTGACCTGTGGCCACCTGAACTCTGGCATCAAAAGGGTGTGTGTGCTTTTCAATGACCAGATTGGGGGCCCATTCTTTTTGAATGATCTCATCGAAGCCGTCGTCCATGGCTTGGGCTGAAAAATCATTGAAGTTGGCGTGTGACTTCATGGTTTATTCTTTCATAAGATACGTTAAGCTCAGGTTGATCTGGAGGCTTTTATGACACACAAATTTGCAATCATCGGGCTCGGCATCATGGGACGGCGCATGCTTGAAAACGTGATGCGCCACCCTGAATTTGAAGTGAGTGGTCTGTGGGACCCCTCGGCTGACGCTATTGCCAAAACACGCCTCATCTTACCAAATGCGCCCATTGCGCAAAGCCCCCAAGAGGCCATGAAAGGCGCAAACGTGGTGTACCTGGCATGTCCACCAGCCCCTCGCAAAACTTATGCGTTAGAAGCCGCCGCCAACGGGCAAGGTGTGTTCATGGAAAAGCCCTTGGGAACTGACAATGCGCAAAGCCGCGACCTTCTTAAGCAATTGGAGAAGGCGCGCTTGCCTAGCGTGGTGAACTTCACGCAAGCAGCCTCTCGTGGCTTTGAAGAATTGTCCCGCGCCATACAGGCTGGCGAGGTCGGTGAATTGTTGGGCATTGACATCGTGGTGAACTATCCCGCTTGGCCCCGAGCGTGGCAAAAAGAAGCCGACTGGTTGCGCTTTCGTCATGAGGGCGGCTACACCCGCGAAGTCATTTCGCATTTCTTGTTTTTAGCTGGCCGCTATTTGGGTCCATTGAAACTTCAGCATGCGTCACCACGCTACCCTCAAGACCCCTCTCTGTGTGAGTTAGACATGCTGGCCAGACTGACCACGGCCGATGGCAGACCCGTTACTGTGATGGCCACCACTGGTGGTATGCAACCCGACAGGCAAGAAGTGACAGTGCGCGGCAGTCGAATGAACTATCAATTCAGAGAGTTTTTTCAGCTGTGGTGTTCAGATGGCGGCCCTTGGAAAGAGGCCGTGGACTGGTCTCAAGAAGACCCACGCGCAAGCGCACTGCAGCGCCAATTGAATGAAGTAGACAAGTGGCTAAAAGGACAAACTCACAAATTGGCCACTGCACAAGAAGCTTTGGCTGTTCAAGAGCTTGTAGAGGCTATGCTTGCTGGGCAGCCCACTATTTAAGTCCCTGGTGAGTTGAGACAGATGAAGCCCGCATTGCCCCTTTAGCTAAGAAATCTGAATGACTCTCTAGATTGGATTTTAAAATGATCGAAGGCTCTTGTTTGTGTGGTTCCGTCACCTGGCAATTGGATGGCCAGCCTGATGGCGCCACCGCCTGCAATTGCACGGCATGTCGAAGGTACGGAACTCTATGGGCGTATGGCTATGTCGATGAAGACATCCGGACGCAAGGCGAAACTCGCGCCTATGTTCGTAACAATGCCGTACTGGAATTTCACTTCTGCCCCAAATGCGGATGCATGGCATTTTGGCGTGGGCTAGGAGCGGACGAAACAGGCAAAACTCGCATTGCTGTCAATTTAAGACTGTCTGAGCCAGGCGTTGTGGCTCAGATTCCAATCGATCACTTTGATGGTTTGGACACTTTCACAGACATGCCGCGAGATGGAAAGTGCGTTGCCGATTATTGGTCCTAGTGAGAGTCTGAAAACAGTTTCAAGATTCAGGATCGAATTGAAACTCTCTCAATTCTTGCTTGCAACGGCAAGAAACTGCAATCTTTCTTGCCCATTCAATGGCTTCTTCCCTGGTAGGCACTTCCAATACTGAAAATCCACCATCAAACACTTTGGTTTGAGGATATGTTTCTTGGGAAGTCTTTCCGTCCCCCGCAACCATCAAAGGTGCGACTTGCTCATTGATGCCGCCACCAAATACCCAAACACCAGCCTTCTTTGCTTCTCGAACCACTGCATGTGCAGCATCAGCTACGGCTGGGAAATCCTCTGCTGGAATGTGGTCCATGGCAGAACTGGGGAATGAAATCAGGTATTTGGTCATCCATTGAATCTCACTGAAGCGGGAACAGGTAAGCACAGCTCAAATGTAATTGTTCATCGCAAATAATACAGGACTTCATTTGCATCTTTCAAATTTTTGAGAGATAGTTGCTCTCAAAATTCGACGTACTTTTTCCAATCAACGCTATGCCCACAATCCGCCAATATGCAGATGCCACTGACCGTGTTCAAGTTGTTGAACTATGGAGAAACGTCTTCGGCTACGAAACTGCACACAACGAACCCAACCTGGCCATATCAAAAAAAATCGCCATCAACGATGGTTTGTTTTTTGTCGCAGTTGAAAACGAAGCTATCGTTGGCACGATCATGGCGGGCTACGACGGGCATCGTGGATGGCTGTATTCTGTGGCGGTAGATCCTGGCAAACGACTCCATGGTTTGGGAAGTGCACTCGTTCACCATGCTGAAAAAGCACTGGCTGAATTGGGTTGCATGAAAGTCAATCTTCAACTGCTGGATACCAATGAAGCAACTGCCGCTTTTTACAAGTCAATTGGCTACGCAGTTGAACCGCGTTTAAGTATGGGTAAATTGTTATGACAAGCTGTCCAACTGCTTAAATTGAATCACATTACCTTCTGGGTCACAGCCATCTAAAACAACATAGCCACGAATGCGCCAAGCTTGCTTGAGAGGTTTGAGATAGCCACCATTGGCTTTGGCTGCGGCTCGAACAAGCTCGAGATCATCCACGACAAATATGGGCTTCAATGCAACATCATCTCGTCGAATTGGCGGCGACTCAATTTCGATGCTGTCTGCATATGCTTTTGAAATGGCATGAACCACGACTTCGTGGTTTTGCCCTACCAAGAGATCATGCGTTTTATCCGAAGCTTCAAGCTTCAGTCCCAAAGCTTGCTGATAAAACAATGAAACTTGCTCTACATTTTTTGCAAAAATGCACAAAGCTTGCAGGGGTGACTGATTTTTCTTGGCCATTTGTTGTCCGAGGAATGGATAAAGATGTTTTTATACCCGATAAGACACCAAACTTAACTTGCATACCAGTTGAAGCGTGCAGGTCAAGTTGGCAATTCAGCGAATTGTGGCAATGCATCTTGAATTTCATACCAAGAAGCCTTTGAAGCAACATAGATGTGATGATCTGGTTTGCGACTGGGTTCATCTTTTAAGGCACCAAGATTCACATGCGCGCGTTTTTGATCCATCAATACAGAAAACAAATGCGCATTGCACCTTGAACAAACCGCTCGATATCCATCAGTCGTTTCATCGTCTTTGAAAACCAAGGCCTCTCCGAGAGTCACATTGATTTTCTCTGATTCAATACCGCCAATCGATGCAAATGCAGAACCGGATCTTTTGCGACACAGACTGCAATGGCAGTAAAAAGCGTACTTCAAGTCGTCCGGCATCTCAAATTGAATGGCGCGACACGCGCATTCACCTTGAATCATTTTTTTATTCATGGACACCATTTCCATTTCCAAAATATGCAGCGCGAAGCTCACGACAGTTGTTTCTTGACAAGTTCAGTGAGCACTGAAATCTAGATTGAAGGGAACTTGGAACAGGCTTATTCGCCCGATGCTTAAAGACCTCTAAATTTATTCAAAAATTCAGAGCGTCTAATTCTTAGTCTTTGCGCAGCTTCTCTCTTAAAGCCATCAAGCCTTTGGGCTCACTGTTGAACCAAAACCAAGCCGTGTCTGTTCCACCTTTGCGCAAGACCCACTGATAAACATTGAGATAAATTACGCTCAAACCAACAAGATTCACGGCTAAAGCTGCAAGTCCCAATAAAATATAAGCAATCAACTTGACGTATGAGATGTTGGGTGCCAAATCTTGTGCGGCCACAACAATCAGTCCTGCAATCAGAAAACCAGCAAGGAACAACTTGGCAAGAGTTTTAACTGAGTGTCGATTTGAATGGATCATAAAAAGATGAACAGCGATCAAGTATTACCATGAGTCTGAAGCATTCATTTGAGCGAGTCAAGGAATCTTGAGGTATTGGCAGATCGCTGCCCCCGAAATTCTTCTAGATCCCAAACTTTGTTCAAAAGCGGTACCCACATACCAACCGTCGTGTAAAAAGACACTTGCCGACCTCGACAAGCCTAAAGCACGGTTCAGACGCTGAATCCAAATATCTCTAAATAGAAACGCCATGTTGAAAAAATTCATCATCTTCGTCATAGACGATTTGTCTGGATCGGGCACACCTGAAGAAATGCTTGCCATCGATGCCTTCAATGACTCTTTGAGAGCCAAGGGGCAATGGATTTTTGCAGGCGGCTTAGCAGCCCCTGTTCATGCCAATGTGATCGATAACCGAAACGACAGCAACTTGACAACAGGCAAGCCTCTGTTCGATACCAAAGAAAATTACAGTGGATTTTGGCTAATTCAAGCGAACGATTATGAAACTGCAAAGAGACTGGCTTATGAAGGGTCAAAGGCATGTCATCGCAGGGTGGAAATAAGACCTCTACTTGGCTGAACTTCAATACTACACACCAACTGTCCTGTAAAACGACGCTTGCCGACCACATCAAATCAAACGCACAGTAGACTCGCCGAAACCAAAACTAGCTCAACGATTTGAATCGCCCTGAATTTCGTGGAGGCCAGTTTGTTTAAGTTAAAGCGATTATGTTTGATCTATTGGCAAGTTGCCGATAGTAGTTCTCCTCAGCCTCGGCCGGTGGAATATACCCAATCGGCTCAAGCAGTCGGATGTGATTGAACCAGTGCACCCATTGCAAGGTGGCCAGTTCCAGGGACTCCTTGGTCTTCCATGGTGCCCGCCGGTGTATCAACTCAGCTTTGTAAAGCCCGTTGATTGTTTCTGCCAACGCGTTGTCGTAGCTATCGCCGCGGCTGCCAACGGAGGGCTCAATGCCAGCTTCTGCCAGTCTTTCGCTGTACCGGATTGACACATATTGCGAGCCCCAATCGGAGTGATGAACCAATGATTCATGGCGCTCAGGCTGGCGATCAAACAAGGCCTGCTCCAACGCATCCAATACAAAGTCAGTGCGCATAGAGCTGCTCACACGCCACCCCACAATTCTTCTGGCAAACACGTCGATGACAAACGCAACGAACAACCAGCCCTGCCAAGTGGAGACATACTTGAAGTCCGATACCCACAATTGATTTGGCCGGTCTGCTTTAAATTGCCGATTCACCAGATCCAAAGGGCAAGGCGCCGAGGTGTCGGGCTTTGTGGTGCGAATCACTTTGCCTCTGCGAACGCCACACAGCCCCTGAAGACGCATCAAACGCTCGACGGTGCAGCGTGCCACAGCAACCCCTTCACGGTTCATTTGTCTCCAAACTTTGTCGGCCCCATAAACTTGCCAGTTCGAATCCCATACGCGTTTGATTTGCGGCATCAACGCCTCATCTCGTTTGGCCCGGATGGTTTGCAGCTCAGGCATGCGTGCACGCCGGGCATGAAGTCTGTAACCAGAAGGGGCAATTTGCAGCGCTTTGCAAATGGGCTCGACCCCAAAGGTGTCACGGTGTTGATCGACAAAGGCCCTCAAGACTTGATTCGGCGGTCGAGCTCCGCCTGGGCGAAAAACGCGCTGGCCAACTTCAAAATCTCCTTGGCTCTGCGCAACTCCCGGTTCTCTCGCTCCAAGGCCTTGAGTTGCTCGCGTTCGTTGGTGGTCACGCCCTCGCGCTGGCCGGAGTCCACCTCAGACTTCTTGACCCACTCGAGCAAAGTAGG
>CANGCI010000009.1 GCA_947451995.1 Comamonadaceae bacterium
CTGTGGCATCAAAAACTCGCGACTGATTCTGCCGCCTAACACATTGACACGCTCCAAGAACTGCGTGAGATAGGCATGCAGACCCGTGGCCAAAATTTCATCAATTCGGCCATAGGCCAAATCTGCACGCAATTTGCCGGCATGGCGCAAAGTTTCGCTTTGCATGTTGTCGGTCACTGCTTCTAAATTGTTCACCACCTCGTTCAAGCTGGCGTGCAAAGAACGCGGCATGTCGGGTCGCAAAATAAGCAGTTCCGCAACACGGTCAGGGCGAATCACATCGCGGTAGACCTTGCGATAAATTTCAAAGCCACTGACACTGCGCAAGATGGCGCTCCAGTGATAGAAGTCAAACTCTTGCGAGCCATCAACGGCCACATCTGCCGTCATGATCTGCGCTTGCATTTGAGAGGCAGCGCCAGGTGAGATGGTAGGCGCAACGGTGGGCAATAAAGGCAAAGCGCCAAATCGATCGTTTTGACCTGCGTGAAACTTCACATCCACCAAACGCGCCGTGTTGTCGGCACGCTCTAAGAAAGTCCCCAAGCGCATAAAGTGCAAGGACTCGTCCATCAGCATGGTGCCCACGGTGACGCCCCGCGACAAATGAGATCTGAACTTCACCCATTCAAAAAATTTGCCTGGATCAGCATCAAATTCGCCAGAGCGAATCATGCGGTTCACTTCCAGCCAGGTTTGGTTTTGCGTCTCCCACACTTCGGTGGTGAGAGCACCTCGTACAGCTCTGGCGTTTTCACGTGCAGCGCGCAAGCATGAAATGATTGACGACGGGTTGTTGGGGTCCATCACCATGAACTGCATCACATGGTGCGGTGTGACCTCGCCATGCAACTGGGTATAGGCAGGCAACAATTCGCTGATCGACAACAAGCCTTCCCAGCCGGCTTGCACCGTGGCACTGGACTGTGGCAACAAGGAAGTTTCATAGCTCACATTCAACATGCGAGCGGTGTTTTCGGCGCGCTCGGTGTAGCGCGACATCCAAAACAAGTGATCTGCGGTACGGCTTAGCATGGTGCTTCTTTCAAATTCTGATTGGGTACGCAATGGCAGTCTATGCTGCAATCAGGCTTGCAAAATCCAGGTGTCTTTGGTGCCACCGCCCTGAGATGAATTGACCACCAAAGAGCCTTCTTTCAAAGCCACACGGGTTAAGCCGCCCGGCACCATTTGAACGGTGCGGCCACTGAGCACAAAAGGTCGCAAATCAATGTGACGCGGTGCCACACCGCTTTCAACATAGGTGGGGCAACTCGACAAACTCAAGGTTGGTTGCGCAATATAGCCAGATGGATTGGCGATCAATGCGGCACGGAAATCTTCTATTTCTGCTTGGGTGGATGCGGGTCCTACCAGCATGCCGTACCCGCCTGCACCGTGCACCTCTTTGACCACCAAGTCTTTCAAGTTGGCCAAGGTATAGGCCAAGTCATCTGGCTTGCGGCACATGAAAGTGGGCACGTTGTTCAGGATGGGCTTTTCACCCAAATAGAACTCGATCATTTGCGGCACATACGGGTAAATGGATTTGTCATCGGCCACGCCTGTGCCCACGGCATTGCAGATGGCCACATTGCCTGCGCGGTAGGCGTCCATCAAACCGGCGCAACCCAAAGTTGAAGTGGGCCTGAACACTTTGGGATCGAGGAAGTCATCGTCAACACGTCGGTAAATGACATCGACACGCTTGGGTCCCCGGGTGGTTCGCATGTACACAAACTGGTCTTTGACAAACAAGTCTTGACCCTCAACCAACTCCACACCCATTTGCTGCGCCAAGAAAGCATGCTCAAAGTAGGCGCTGTTGTACATGCCTGGCGTTAACACCACCACGGTAGGTTCTGCAGAGGAGGCAGGACTTGAGGCACGCAAAGTTTCTAGCAACAAATCGGGGTAATGGGCCACAGGCGCCACGCGGTGGCGGCTGAACAAGTCGGGAAACAAACGCATCATCATCTTGCGGTCTTCCAGCATGTAACTCACACCGCTGGGCACGCGCAGGTTGTCTTCCAAAACGTAATATTCGCCCTCGCCTTGTGCATTGGGTGCACGCACAATGTCAATGCCGCTGATGTGAGAGTAAATTTGGTGCGGCACATCCACGCCCATCATCTCGGGTCGGAATTGCGCATTGTTCAAAATTTGATCGGCTGGAATGATGCCCGCTTTGATGATTTCTTGGTCGTGGTAGACATCGTGAATGAAGCGATTGAGGGCCGTGACGCGTTGCACCAAGCCCTTTTCCATGCTTTGCCACTCATGGGCGGGAATGATGCGCGGAATCAGGTCAAAGGGAATGAGTCGCTCGGTGCCAGAGCCACTTTCATCTTTGTCACCATAGACGGCAAAGGTGATGCCCACCCGGCGAAAGATCATTTCGGCCTCTTCGCGCCGCGCCAGCATCGTGCTGCTGCTCTGCCCCGCCAACCAATCGGCATAGGCCTTGTAATGGGCCCTGACAGGACTGCCCGGCTGGGTGGCCGAGGCCTGACTGTACATCTCATCAAATCGCTGCATCTGACTTCACTCCTGTTTTCTGAAAAGCAAGATGCATACCCGCACCCTCACATCAAACGACGGCTTAGGGCGCCTTGAAGTGCCAATAACGACGTTTGAGGTCTCGCTCACAGTCTAGCGCTTGTGGCGTTTGGCTTTGCCAATGGGCAGCACCGCAAACTGGTGACATGGCCAAAGGCACCCCCAACTGGGCATACCGTGCAAGCACTAGAGGTGAAGGATGGCCATAGCGGTTGCGATAGCCTGCCTGCACCACGGCCCATTGCGGCATGAGTTGCTGCACAAAATCGAAGCCTGAGGATGTTTGGCTGCCATGGTGTGGCACCAACAAGAAATCCACCGCTTGAAGGGCATGTGCCTGTAACAAAGCCTGCTCTTGTGGCGCCTCGATGTCGCCTACCAACAATGCACTGGCGGTCCGTGCATCATGCCCAAGTTGCGAAAGGTCGCCTTGACTTGCATCAATTCTCAACACACAACTGAGGCCGTTGGAGGTTTTGTTCAAGGCGTAGTCGGCCAGTGCAGGATGCAAGACCTCAAATCGAACCCCATCCCATGTCCACTTTTGTCCCGCATGGCACCGATTCACGTCACGCAATTGCGACAATGGGTGGCCCGCCTCCAATGAAGTCCACAAATCAGCCTGTGGCTGAGATGCCAACACAGCAGACGCCCCGCCTGTGTGATCGCTGTCGCGGTGGCTCAGCATCAAACGGTCTAAGTCAACTCCCATTCGTGACATGAATGGCACCAACACACGCTGTCCCGCATCCGCATCACCGCCCCAAGTGGGCCCAGTGTCATAAAGCAAAGCATGGTGCGCCGTTCTGAGCAGCACCGCATTGCCTTGACCAATGTCCAGCGCCCACAAATCAAACTGACCCCAAACAGGCTTGGGCACTTGCCACAAGCCAATGGGCAAAAGCCACAAAACGCCCCAACACCGCAAAGCCCAGGGCCATTGTTGAAAACAGATCAAGGCACCCAGGATGGCCACCAGCGTCAGTCCCATCGGTGCTTGTGCAAAGTGCCATACACCAGAGGGCCATTGCGACAGCCATGTCAAACCCCACATCAAGGGCTCAAATGCCCCCGCCGCCACATGCCACAAAGGATGCCAGACCCATCCCGCCAAAGCCAGAGGCGTCACGCACAAAGTCACCCAAGGAATGGCCATCAAATTGGCCAGCATCCCTGACACCGACAACTGACCAAAAAACAAAATAGACAAGGGTGCCAATGCAACGGTCACCACCCACTGCTCGCGAACAAGCGACTTGAAGTAAGTGAACAGGCGAATGCCCAACATGAGGCGAAATTCCGCAAATGGCCCAGACTGCACCAATTTGGCATCCCTATCCTCCAAATTGGTGCGCTTTGAAGCTGCGCCGGGGTCAGCCAGGATCAAGGCGCCCACAGCCACAAAACTCAACCAAAAACTCGCTTGCAACAAGGCCCAGGGATCCCAAATGCTCACCACCCACAAGGCCAAAGCCCAGCTGCCATACCAAGGCCAACGCACACCTTGCCATCGCAGAACGGACAAGACGAATAGCATCAAAATGGTTCTTTGTGCGGGCAAGCCCCATCCACAAAAAACGGCATAACTCAAAGCCACAAGCAAGCCGCCTACCGATGCGGCAAGGGGTGCCGGACAACGCAGACACAGCACACTTCCCCGTCGCGCAGAAAATCGCCAACCCCAGGCCAACAAGACCGACGCAAGCCAAGCCAGCATGGTGATGTGCAAGCCAGAAATGCTCATCAAATGCGCCACACCGGTCGCTCTGAAAATCTGCCAATCGCTTGACGCAATCTCGGCTTGATCGCCCATCACCAAGGCGGCAATCACGCCTGCTGAGGACTTGGCGCCAAGCTCGCTGACCTGCAGCGTTGAATGAATTTGCGCACGCACTTGTTGACGCCATCGGTCCACCGGGTAACGCCAGGAACTGCTGAGCTTGTTGGGTGGCCTTTGACCCTTGCCCGCATGAACACTGGCTGTCGCCATGATGCCCAATTCCCATAAACGCAACTCTTCGTCAAAACCGCCAGGATTGAGACTGCCATGGGGCAACTTCAGCCGAATCTGAAACTGCCATTGATCACCTGCTTGAAGGCTCTGCCACAGCGGCAGGTCCATGCTGCTGGGCGCTTCCCAATCGGACCAATTGAACTCAATGAAAGTTGGGACCTTGACCGCATCACCTGATGCGGCCAGGCTTGCGCGCAGCACCCGCCCGCGAAATTGAATACCCTTGTCACCCCTCCTCGGCAATGACGCCACTTCCACCAAGGCATGCAAGTCTTGCCCCTCCAAGCGCGGGCTCAATGCGTCTTGCATTTGCAACGCACAACGTGCATTGACCAGGGCGCAGGCCAGCAAGGCAATGGCGCCCAAAACGGCCAAACGGTGTGTCGCCCAAGGTAAGAATTTTTGAAAAGCATGTGCATGACAGCGATCAAGCCCATAGGCCCCTGCAAGCACCACCAAAGCGCTGGCAACGCCGGTCAAAGTCCATGCAACAGGCCACACACTTTCTTGCTGCAGTTGAAGCCTTGTACCCAAGAGCCACGCCCCAACCCAAGCCGGCAGCCATCGCCACATGTTTGAACCTTTCCGCTGAACCTAGGATGGCGCGGCTTTTGCTAGTTTAGACAGCCCGAGCTGCTCTTTCGATGCAGCCGCTGTTGCGCTTACTTGCATTTATGTCCATTCACGTCGCACTGCACCACGTCACGCACTACCGTTACGACCGGCCCGTTCAGTTGGGCCCTCAAGTCATACGCCTGCGACCCGCGCCTCACAGCCGAAGCCACATCTTGTCTTACAGCCTCAAAGTCGAACCCGAAGCGCACTTCATCAATTGGCAGCAAGACCCCTTCTCCAATTACCAAGCCCGCTTGGTCTTTCCTCAAAAAACCACCGAATTCAAGGTGACCATCGACTTGGTCACGGAAATGGCGGTCTTCAACCCGTTTGACTTTTTCTTAGAACCCAGCGCTGAGCATGTGCCTTTGACGTATGCCCCCGCTTTGAAAGATGAGCTCAACAGCTATTTAGAAAAACTACCGCGAACACCCCTCTTCAAAAAATACCTCTGCTCACTGGACCGCAGTCGCCAGAGAACCATCGACTTCTTGGTCCAAATCAATCAGCGGATTTACAAGGACATCAGCTACCTCATCCGCATGGCGCCAGGGGTTCAAACTCCCGATGAAACCTTGCGACTCCGTAGTGGCTCGTGCCGCGACTCTGCTTGGCTCTTGGTGCAACTCATGCGTCACATGGGTTTGGCTGCTCGCTTTGTCTCGGGCTATTTGGTTCAACTCACGCCCGATGTGAAATCACTGGACGGTCCCAGCGGCACCGAAGTTGATTTCACCGATTTGCATGCTTGGTGCGAGGTGTACTTGCCCGGTGCAGGTTGGATTGGTTTGGACCCCACATCAGGCTTGCTTGCAGGTGAAGGTCACATTCCATTGGCATGTACACCTCAACCTTCCAGTGCAGCGCCCATCGAAGGTTTGATGGACGAAGCGGAAGTTGAGTTCAGCCACGAGATGAACATCACGCGGATCTACGAATCCCCTCGCGTGACCAAACCTTATACCGAAGAACAATGGGCAGATGTGCTGGCCCTGGGCGAACAAGTCGATCAAGAATTATTGGCCGGTGATGTGCGACTGACCATGGGCGGCGAGCCCACCTTCGTGGCCACAGAAAACCGCGACGCAGCTGAATGGAACACTGACGCGCTTGGCCCAACCAAGCGGGGTTTGGCCACAGAGTTGGTTCACAAATTGAGGCAGCAATACGGACAAGGTGGTTTTCTGCACTTTGGTCAAGGCAAGTGGTATCCCGGCGAGCAACTGCCGCGCTGGGCCCTCAGCATCTATTGGCGCGCAGATGGTCAGCCTTGTTGGCAAGATCCTTCTTTGTTTGCAGATGAGCGCATTGCGCATCACTACACCACACAAGATGCTCAAAGCTTCATTGCTGCTTTGGCCACCGAGCTAGGTGTCTCTACGGGCCACATCACCCCTGGATTTGAAGACACCTGGTACTACCTCTGGCGCGAGCGTCGACTGCCAGTCAACGTCGACCCTTTCGATTCTCGGTTGGACGATGAGCTGGAACGCGCTAGACTGCACCGCGTTTTTTCGCAAGGACTCGACCGCGAAGTGGGCTACCTTTTGCCTTTACAAGCACGAGACCCCAGCGCCGATTCTGAATCGACCACTGCGTGGCAAAGCGGCCCTTGGTTTGTGCGTGACGAGCGCCTCTACCTGATGCCAGGTGACTCAGCCATGGGCTGGCGGCTACCCCTGGATTCCTTGCCTTGGTCGGCGCCCACAGATCGGACCGTGTTGATTGACCAAGACCCCTATGCACCCCGTGGTCCTTTAGCGCATGGGCAAGTCGTCAACAATGCAAATGCCAAGCCAACGCAGGCACCCATCCGCCAGCAACAACATCACTCGACATCGCGGGCAGCTTCAATCGCAGACAGGGCGCCCGCACGCTTCACTTCAGACAAGCAAAGCGTGCGAACAGCTTTGTGTGTGGAGATTCGCGATCCACGCCGCGCAAACGGTCCTGTGGCATTGAAAGATGCCCAAACGGATGCCGATGCTCAAGGGGTGATGTATGTTTTCATGCCGCCCCTTGCACGGCTTGAAGATTATTTGAACCTGCTCAGTGCCATCGAAAAAACCGCGCAGCAACTTCAAATGAAGATTGTGTTGGAAGGCTACCCTGCGCCGCGTGATCCGCGTTTGAAGTTGTTGCAAGTGACGCCCGACCCTGGCGTGATCGAGGTCAACATCCACCCTGCAAGCAGTTGGAAAGAAGTGGTAGAACATACCGAGTTTCTGTACCAAGCGGCTTTTGAAACACGTCTGAGTGCTGAGAAATTCATGACGGACGGCAGGCACACCGGCACGGGGGGTGGCAATCACGTGGTGATGGGCGGCGCCACACCGCAAGACAGCCCCTTCTTGCGTCGCCCTGAAGTGCTGGCCAGCCTGCTGCTGTATTGGCACAACCACCCGAGCCTCAGCTACTTGTTCAGCGGCATGTTCATTGGCCCCACCAGCCAAGCACCCCGTGTGGACGAAGCGCGCAACGATCAAGTATATGAACTTGAAATCGCCCTGCGAGAAATTGCACGCAACCGCCAAATTCACGGTCAAAGCATGCCGCCATGGTTGCTTGACCGCAGCCTGCGCAACATCTTGGTCGACATGACAGGCAATACCCACCGCAGTGAGTTTTGCATCGACAAGATGTACTCACCCGACTCGGCCACTGGCCGTTTGGGCTTGCTTGAATTGCGCGCCTTTGAAATGCCACCCCACGCACGCATGAGCGTGGTTCAGCAATTGTTGCTGCGCGCCTTGGTAGCTCGATTTTGGGACGAATCCTACACAGCACCGGTCACGCGTTGGGGCACTACCCTGCACGACCGCTTCATGTTGCCGACCTTCGTCAAAATGGATTTTGATGACGTGCTCACTGAACTCGGAGATGCAGGTTTTCATTTCGATCCAGCTTGGTTTGCACCGCACTTTGAATTTAGGTTTCCAAGGGTGGGCGAGTTTTGCATCGATGCCATTCAAGTCACGCTGCGCAACGCGCTGGAACCCTGGCACGTCATGGGCGAGGAAAGCACCTCGAGCGGTACCGCTCGGTATGTCGACTCATCATTAGAGCGATTGGAAGTGCATGTCACAGGCCTCAACCCCAGCCGATACACCGTCACGGTCAATGGCCAAGCCTTGCCTTTACAAGCCACCGGAACGGCGGGCGAATTTGTGGCCAGTGTGCGCTACAAAGCTTGGAACCCACCCTCCTCGCTGCATCCCAGCATTGGCGTGCATGCACCGCTCACGTTGGATGTGCTGGACACTTGGATGAAGCGCTCGATCGGTGGCGCGCAATACCACGTGGCACATCCAGGCGGTCGCAATTACGACACGCTGCCTGTCAATGCCTACGAGGCTGAAAGCCGCCGATTGGCCCGATTTTTCAGAATGGGCCACACACCAGGCCGCATGGCCATGCCGCCCGCCAACATTGAATTGGCGGCCAGTCCAGAATTTCCGTTCACATTGGACCTGCGCCGGGTCAGATGAGGTGACAATTGACCCATTGTGGAATTTAACAACAACCTTTTTTCTGCCAACACCCAAGGCGCGCAAGCCACTGTCGATTCGGCGGCCATGGTGCAAGCCATCGTCAGAGACATCGATGTGGCCCCCACGGGCCATTGGGATGAGATGCGTGGTGGCGTCAGCAAAGTGTCCGACGTTCCCAAGCATTTGTCTGCGGCAAAGCAAACAGCCAATGCGGCTTGGACAGAATTTTTATCGCATCTAGGGTCTGACGGCATTCAAAGTTTGCCTGCGCGCCACGACGCCATGATGCGGCAAGTTCGCGACAACGGCATGACTTACAACGTCTATGCCAATGCCGACCAACCTCAGCGGCCTTGGTCCCTGGATTTGCTGCCGCTGCTTTTGACGGCGCAAGATTGGTCGCAGATTGAAACGGGTGTGGTCCAGCGCATGCGCCTGCTTGAGGGCATCATGTCCGATGTTTATGGCATGCAGCATCTCTTGAAACAAGGTGCCATTCCCTATGCGCTGGTCCAAGGCCATGCGGGCTATTTGCATGCCATGCAAGGCAGCTCACCTGTGGGCGGACGGCATTTGAATTTGGCAGCCTTTGATCTGGTCAAAGGGCCAGATGGTTGCTGGTGGTTGCTGTCCCAAAGAACGCAAGCGCCCTCAGGTTTGGGCTATTTGCTGGAAAACCGCCAAATCATTTCCAATCAGTTTTCGCGCGCCTTCGAAGCCATGCCTGTGCGTGCATTGGCAGAATCCTATCGGTCCTTTGTCAATGCGCTGAAGCTGCGAACCAGTGCTGGCATGCAGGCTCACATTGCTTTGCTGACACCGGGCCCTTACAACGAAACTTATTTTGAGCAAGCCTATTTGGCACGTTACTTGGGCCTCTCCTTGGTGCAAGGCAACGACCTGCTGGTGCGTGACGAAAAGCTGTATTTGAAAACACTCGAGGGGCTTCAACCCGTGCATGGCTTGCTCAAGCGTGTCGACGATGACTGGCTCGACCCCTTGGAACTTCGCGCAGAGTCCACATTGGGTGTGCCAGGCTTGTTGCAAGCCGTTCGGGCGGGCAATGTCTTGGTGGCCAACACGCCAGGTTCTGGCTTCTTAGAGTCCAATGCACTGCTGGGTTTCCTGCCCAAGCTCTCGCAAACGCTCTTGCAAGAAGAGTTGCTGTTGCCCGCCATTCCCAGTTGGTGGTGCGGCGAACAAGCCGCCATGCAAGATGTCTTGCCGCGACTTCAAGAATGCGTCATCAAACCGACATACCCCTTCACCCCAGGTCGCACCAGTTTTGAGCCTGTGATGGGCCATCGCCTCGATTGGCGTGCTCTAGAAACATGGCAAGCGCGCATTCAAGACAATCCCGAAGCGCACACTGTGCAAAGTTTCATTCCGCTGTCGCACACCCCCACCTTTGCCAACTTGCGCTCGATGCCATCGCGTCCAGTCATCTTGCGCGTATTTGTGTTGGCCAATGAAGAAGGTGGCTGGCAAGTCTTGCCAGGCGGCTTGGCGCGATTGGGCACTCAAAACGGCATTGCTTCAATGCAGCAAGGTGGTAGCAGCGCCGACGTTTGGGTCTTGGCCCCAAATGCTTCGACCAAGGCCTCATCCCCCGCTGAAAAAACCAAGCCATCCGCCCAGGAAGCTGTGTTTGTTGCCAGTTCGCAGCGCCATCGTTTGGTGACCAGTCGCGCTGCAGAAAATTTATTTTGGATGGGACGCTACTCAGAGCGAACTGAGAACACCTTGCGCTTGTCCAAACTGGCCCTCAACACCTTGAACAGCGAAGCACAGCACAGCCCTCAATTGTTAGATTGGCTCACTCAGCTTTGTGTGGCACATGGGTTGGTCAATCCTGGTGTTGTGCAAGCTCAACAGTCCAAGCGGGTGTTTGAACGTGCACTGATTGCAGGTTTTTGGGACACCCAAAACACCACGGGTGTGGGCTACAACTTGCGCGCCATCAAACTGGCAGCCGCCGCAGTGCGCGAGCGTTTGTCGCCCGAGCATTGGACTTTGATTGAACAAACTGAAAATGCATTTTTTCAGCCGCAAGAAAACGATGCGCCTGTGGCGACCAGCGTCTGGGCACAACAACTCTTGACACGCACCAGCCAATTGATGGCTGCACTCACTGGCGCACAAACCGATCGCATGTCACGCGACGATGGTTGGCGTCTGTTGTCAATTGGCCGTCACATTGAGCGTTTAGATTTTTTGGCGCATGCTCTCGCAACGGCCATTGAAACAGGATGCCTGCAAAGCCAAGCAGGCTTTGATGCGGTGTTGGCTTTGTTTGACAGCACCATCAGCTTTCACGCGCAATACCAACAAAGCCGAACCTTGGGAGCCATGCTCGAGCTGTTGCTGACGCACACAGACAACCCTAGAGCCTTGGGTTGGGTGGCGCAAACATTGCGCGGTCGCTTGGCCAAAATGGGTCACCTTGCCAACGGCGCCACCGAAGAGATGTCGCACACAATCCCTGTGTTATCGGAAGTCGATTTCTCATCGCTTTCAGCCGATGGCCTGCATCCCAGCCCAGAACTTCTGGTGCTGCTCAGCCATTGCCGGCAAACAGCGCGAAGTGTTTCGGACCAGCTGAACAGTTTATTTTTCTCACACAGTGATGAAGCACAACGTAGCGTTGGCGCAAGTTAAGACATTGCTTATGAAACTTCGCATCACGCACGAAACACACTACAGCTACAGCCCCATGGTGGTCACAGCGCAGCATGTGGCACACCTCGAGCCTGTCAACACGCCTTGCCAAACTTGCCTCACTCATTCCTTCAGCACCTTGCCTGTCTCGCCAAAGCTCAGGCGTCAACCCGATGCATTTGGCAACCACCGGTGCTATTTGTCACTGCCCATCGCTCACAACACTTTGCAGGTTCATGCGCAATCCACGCTGGAAACCTGTCCATTGCCCCATGCACTAGCGACAGCTTGGCAAGACCATGCCGACACGCTCACTTGGGAGCAAGCCCAAGGGGTCTACCCATACAGGGCGGGTCAAGCCAGCGACGAAGCCACCCCGTTTGCCTACGCGTCTCACCATGCCCCCATTGATCAGGCATTCAAACGCTATGCGCTCAGTAGCTTCACCCCTGGTCGACCCTTGATAGAAGCTGTCCGTGATCTGATGCAACGCATCCACACCGAATTCAAATACGAATCTTTGAGCACCGACATCAGCACCCCTGCACTGACGGTGCTGGCCAACAAACGAGGCGTTTGCCAAGACTTTGCACACGTCATGCTGGCTTGTTTGCGCAGCATGGGCTTGGCGGCACGGTATGTCAGCGGGTATTTGTTGACGGAACCCCCACCCGGTCAAGCTCGGCTGATTGGCAGTGATGCTTCGCACGCATGGGTTTCCTTGCGTGTGCCCCAGATGGATGCATCGACGGGTTCAGAATCTTGGTACGATTTCGATCCCACCAACAATCGAGAAGGCTGGTGCAGTCCGGGCGAAGACTATGTGCGTCTGGCTGTTGGCCGAGATTTTGCCGACGTCTCGCCCTTGCGTGGCGTCTTACAAGGTGGCACGAACCACACATTGCAAGTCAGTGTCACTGTGGAGCCTATTTAATTTTTTGAAACTGAGATCAACATGTCTGTCTACAAACGCCTTGAAGCACTTCACATCACCTTGCCCCCAGTTGCAACGCCTGCAGCGGCCTACGTGCCCTTTGTCAAAACGGGCAATTTGGTGTTCCTCAGTGGCCACATTTCCAAAAAAGATGGCCAAGTATGGACCGGACAACTTGGCAAAAACGTTCAAACTGAAGAAGGCAAACTGGCTGCGCGCGCAGTGGCCATTGATTTGATGGGCACCTTGCAGGCAGCTGTAGGCGATCTCAATCAGGTCAAACGCATTGTCAAAGTGATGAGCCTGGTCAATTCCACGGCCGACTTCACAGAGCAACATCTGGTTACCAATGGTTGCAGTGAATTGCTGGGCCAGGTTTTTGGCGATGCGGGTATCCATGCGCGCAGTGCCTTTGGTGTGGCGCAACTGCCCATGGGCGCCTGCGTAGAAATTGAATTGATTGCCGAAATCGCTTAAATCATCAGGTTTGAAGTGCGAATCGACACTTCAAACCCCATATTCATCAAATTCACCACATTGTCGATCTATGCAAGTTGTTGGAAAGGCAATGCAAAGATTGAAGCTTTGAGAGGAGAAATGTCGATTTTCTGTAAATAAGAGTATCTTTTGTTTAAATTATTACTTACAAGGTACTCATAAATGTATACAAAAAGAATTAGGATGAGTTCTTAAGTCAACATTTAAACAAGGAAATCTGTCATGAAACCACTCTGCGTCAGCTTCGTTGAACAAGATCACCACTTGGCCGAACAGGTGCTGACGCATCTGAGCAGAACGGGCATGCAGGGCATTCACTGCAAGCATCCCGATGAGCTGCATCAACAGAATTTTCAAGGTATGTGTGATGTGGTGATCTTGGATGCGGTCACCTTGGGCGAACAAAGTCTAACCCTGGCCTCGCAATTGGCCAAACACCCAGAGCTTCGCGTCATCATGGTGGCACCAGCCTCTCAGCCCGAAGAAAGAATTGCGGCCATTGCTGCAGGCGCCGATGTTTGCATCAGCAAACCCTTCAACCCCATTGAGTTGATCGCCATCGTGCAACGTTTGGCCGCCCGACTCCCCAGAACTGTCAAAACAGGTTGGACCATTGACCCCGTCAGAGCGTTGTTAACAGGCCCTGCCAACAATGCCATTGACCTGACCGCCATGGAAACGGTGCTGCTCACGCAATTGGCCATGGCCCCCGAACAAGCGTTGCGCAGCGATGCCCTTGAAAAGGCCATCTGGGGCCTTTCAGACTTTTACAACAACAAGCGATTGCAAGTGTGTGTGTCGCGCTTGCGTAAAAAATTAACGCATCGCCATGGATCCGAAGAGCTTCTGGCCACCTGCTGGCGTTCCACCTACCAATTTGTACCGCGCATGCATTTCGCGCCTAAGCATTGATACCCAGTCTTACAAAAAACAAGGCACCCCAAAAGGTGCCTTGCAGAGACCATGCAGTGGACGGATGTTTATTCCACGCGTGAGATTTGTGTGGGTTTAAAACCCAGATCAGCAGCTTTGCCTTTGCGCGCACGGGCTGCACGCGCATTGTTCAAACTGCGAATTTCCAAAGTCTCCTCGCGGTCCTTGCCACCGCGGCCAATGCCCGTCAGCTTCACACTGCGGGTGTAAGCCGCTGCACCTGCCAAGGTGTCTTTGGCTTCAAGGTCCAGCAACATCAAACCGCGTCCGCCCTTCTCCATCAACTTGAGTTCGCTGATTTCAAATGTGAGAATGCGGCCGCCTGTTGAAGCACACGCAACATGCGTGGCTGCCGGCATCGGCGACGCACCTACAGCCGGCGTGGCACTGGAGCCCGAAACATGTGAAGGCGCACACACCGATTCGCCCTCTCCTACTGTGAGGAAAGACTTTCCACCTTTTTGGCGCGAAATCATGTTTTCCACAGTGGCCATGAAGCCATACCCACCCGAACTGGACAACAACAACGTGGCGTTGGCAGGACCTGCAAAGAAATGCGCCACTTGCGTACCCGCCTCCAGTTCAATCAGGGTGGTGATGGGCTGACCATCGCCCCGCGCGCCTGGCAATGACGCCACGGGCACGGAGTAAACGCGACCACTGCCCTTTTGGGCGGTCCCAAATGCCAGCAAGGTATCGACCGTGCGGCATTCAAAGGTGCCATACAAACCGTCGCCTGACTTGAATGCAAAACTGCTTGCGTCGTGACCATGACCTTGGCGTGCACGCACCCAGCCTTTTTGTGACACCACCACCGTGACAGGTTCGTCCACCACTTTGACTTCAGCCACAGCCTTCTTTTCTTCTTGAATGAGGGTGCGACGTGAATCGGCGAATGTCTTGGCGTCTTGTTCAATTTCCTTGACCATCAAGCGTTTGAGCGTTGCTGGATTGGCCAATATTTCTTCAAGCTGAGTTTGCTCTGTGCGCAACTCTTTAAGCTCTTGCTCAATCTTGATGCCCTCCAAACGGGCCAATTGGCGCAGGCGAATTTCAAGAATGTCTTCGGCTTGACGTTCGCTCAGTTTGAAGCGGTCCATCAAGGCTTGCTTGGGCTCATCGCTTTGGCGAATGATGGCAATCACCTCGTCGATGTTGAGCAACACCAACTGACGACCTTCCAAAATATGGATGCGGTCCATCACCTTGCCCAAGCGGTGCTCGGAGCGGCGCACAATGGTTTGTTGACGGAACGTGATCCATTCCGAAATCATTTGGCGCAATGACTTTTGCACGGGCTTGCCATCAATGCCAACCGAAGTCATGTTGATGGGTGACGAGGTCTCCAAGCTGGTGTGCGCCAGCAAGGCCGTGATCAATTCTTGCTGTTCAATGCGGCTGGTCTTGGGCTCAAACACCAAGCGCACTGCGGCATCTTTGCTGGACTCGTCGCGCACCACATCGAGCACTGACAAGATACTGGCCTTGAGTTGCATTTGGTCTGCACTCAGGGCTTTCTTGCCAGCCTTCACTTTGGGGTTGGTGAGCTCTTCAATTTCTTCCAGCACTTTTTGCGAGCTGACACCAATGGGCAACTCAGTGACCACCAATTGCCATTGGCCGCGCGCCATGTCTTCAATCTTCCAACGCGCGCGCACCTTGAGAGAACCACGACCGGTGCGATACGCATCCGCAATGTCAGAGGCTGGGCTGATGATTTGACCGCCGCCTGGAAAGTCGGGACCAGGAATCAGTGCGAACAATTCAGCGTCCGTCAATTTGGGCGACTTGATGAGGGCCACGCAAGCATCGGCCACCTCGCGCAAGTTGTGGCTTGGGATCTCGGTGGCCAAACCCACCGCAATGCCACTGGCACCGTTCATCAACACAAAAGGCAAACGCGCTGGCAGTTGGCGCGGCTCTTCAGTTGAGCCATCGTAATTGGGAATGAAATCAACCGTGCCTTGGTCAATTTCATCCAACAGCAAAGTGGTGATTTTGGAAAGACGCGCCTCGGTGTAACGCATGGCCGCTGCGCCATCACCGTCGCGGCTACCGAAGTTGCCTTGACCATCAATCAGCGGATATCGCTGGCTGAAATCTTGCGCCATGCGCACCAGCGCATCGTAGGCTGCTTGGTCACCGTGAGGGTGAAAACGGCCCAGCACATCGCCCACCACACGCGCGCTTTTAACCGGCTTGGCACCTGTTGCGCCTGAGAAGCCCAGGCCCATGCGGGACATGGAATACAAAATACGACGCTGGACTGGTTTTTGGCCGTCGCACACATCGGGCAAGGCGCGGCCTTTGACCACGCTCAAGGCGTACTCAAGGTAAGCGCGTTGTGCGTAGGTGGCCAAATTCAGCGAGTCATCCGACTCGCTGTTTTGAAGGTCTAAGGTGGGTTGATCGTTCATGATTAAATGTCCACTTCGATGTCATCACCGTGCAACTCCATGAGCTCGCGGCGCGCTGCGGCTTCGCCTTTGCCCATGAGTTGGGTGATCAAGCTTTCAGTTTGCGCAAAATCCAAAGTACCCAATTGCACGGGCAGCAAACGGCGGGTGTCCGGGTTGAGCGTGGTCTCCCACAATTGCTCAGCGCTCATCTCGCCCAAGCCTTTGAAACGGCTGATGCTCCATGCACCTTCACGCACGCCATCTTTGCGCAGCTTGTCCAAAATGCTTTGCAATTCGCCTTCGTCCAGCGCATACATTTTGGCAGCTGGTTTTTTGCCACGTGCCGGTGCATCGACTCGGAACAGAGGAGGACGCGCCACAAACACATTGCCCGTTTCGATCAGCTTGGGAAAGTGACGGAAGAACAAGGTGAGCAACAAGACTTGAATGTGTGATCCGTCGACGTCGGCATCGCTCAAGATGCAAATCTTGCCGTAGCGCAAACCGGTCAAATCGGGTGAATCATTGGGGCCGTGTGGATCGACACCAATGGCCACTGAGATGTCGTGAATTTCGTTGTTGGCAAACAGGCGATCGCGATCAACTTCCCACGTGTTGAGCACTTTACCGCGCAGCGGCAAAATGGCTTGGCATTCTTTGTCGCGACCCATCTTGGCGCTGCCACCTGCAGAGTCGCCCTCGACCAAGAACACTTCGTTGTGCGCAATGTCTTTGCTTTCGCAATCGGTCAGTTTGCCTGGCAACACTGCCACGCCAGAGCTCTTGCGCTTCTCAACTTTTTGACCTGCCTTCTGGCGATGCTGCGCCGCCTTGATGGCCAGCTCGGCCAATTTTTTGCCGTACTCGACGTGCTCATTGAGCCACAGCTCCATGGTGGGTCTCACGAAACTGGACACCAATCGCACGGCATCGCGCGAGTTCAAACGCTCTTTGATTTGTCCTTGGAATTGGGGGTCGAGCACTTTGGCCGACAGCACAAAACTGGCACGTGCAAACACGTCTTCGGGCATGAGTTTCACGCCCTTGGGCAACAAGCTGTGCAGTTCAATGAAGCTCTTGACGGCCGTGAACAAGCCATCACGCAGGCCACTGTCGTGCGTGCCACCGGCACTGGTGGGAATCAGGTTGACATAACTCTCACGCACAGGTTGACCGTCTTCTGTGAAGGCCACCGCCCAACTGGCACCCTCGCCTTCAGCAAAGCTGTCGTTGTTGCCATCGGCAAAACCTTCACCTTCGAACAAAGGAATGACCGGGTCCCCAGTCAGTGTTTGCATGAGGTAATCACGCAGGCCCGCTTTGTATTGCCAAGTTTGGGTGTCCTTGGTTTTTTCGTTCAGCAACGTGACCGTGACACCAGGCATGAGCACCGCTTTGCTGCGCAGCAAATGCGTGAGCTCGGCCATGGGCAAGGCACTGGATTCGAAATACTTGGCGTCGGGCCACACGCGCACCGTGGTGCCCTGTTTGCGATCGCCCTCGCCCGCTTTGCGCGTCACCAAGGCTTCGACCACATCGCCGCCTGAAAACGCCAGCGTGGCCACTTGGCCTTCGCGGTAGCTGGTGGCTTCGAGGCGTTTGGCCAAGGCATTGGTGACACTGACACCCACGCCATGCAAACCTCCCGAGAAACTGTAAGCACCGCCCTTGCCTTTGTCGAACTTGCCGCCTGCATGCAATCGCGTGAACACCAACTCAATGACGGGCGCTTTTTCTTCAGGGTGCAAACCAAATGGAATGCCACGACCGTCGTCCTCGATGCTGACCGAGCCATCGGTGTGCAACACCACTTTGATCTTTTTACCGTGACCCGCCAGCGCCTCGTCGGCCGCGTTGTCGAGTACCTCTTGAATGATGTGCAAGGGGTTGTCGGTGCGGGTGTACATGCCCGGGCGTTGTTTGACGGGCTCTAAGCCTTTCAAGACTCGAATGGAGCCTTCGCCGTATTCGGGAGATGAATTGGAAGAGGTAGTAGTAGCCATGGGCGCAGATTGTAGTGTGAAATCAAACAAAATACTGGATAAATTCACAGTCCCAGCCGCCCCCAAGGAGATACCGGAACATTCAGGCATCATGTCGGCAGTTGATTGAAACGCATTGGAAAGCAACACACATGCACGGAACCGAAGATCCTTCTGCCTGGGTCACCCGCTGGACTCATCTGCTGACCCCGCAAAGCCAAGTGCTCGACTTGGCTTGTGGTGCTGGCCGGCACATGCGCTGGTTGGCGGGGCATGGCCACCATTGCACTGGCGTTGACCGCTCAGCCGAAGCTTTGGCTGAGGCCCAAGCCTACGGTCAAGTGCTAAAAGCGGACATTGAGGGCGGCCCCTGGCCTTTGGAAGGTCAGCGCTTTGATGCCGTGATCGTGACCCATTACCTGTGGCGACCTCTGATGCCGCGCATTTTGGAGAGCCTCAAGCCACAAGGCATCTTGATTTACGAGACCTTTGCCCTAGGCCATGAAAAAATTGGCAAACCATCCAGGCCTGACTTTTTGCTCAAACCGGGCGAATTGCTGCAGACTTGCGCAAAGATGCACGTCATCGCCTACGAAGACGGCTACTCCGAGCAACCCCCTAAATTTGTACAGCGCATTGTGGCCACCCCTCAAGTCCCGGCATCTGGTCAACAGATTGGCCTTGGCTGTCGTTAGAATGCTTATTTGTCGCTTTAATCATTCGCCATGACGAAAACTTTCCAACCCATTACTGGCAGTATCCCCGCCCTCATCACCCCCATGCTGGAAGACGGCTCGGTGGACTACGCCAGCCTGCGAAAACTGATCGACTGGCACATTGCCGAAGGCACTGACTGCATTGGCGTGGTGGGCACCACGGGCGAGTCACCCACGGTGAATGTTGAAGAGCACCGCGAGATCATCCGCGTGTCTGTAGAGCAAGCCAAAGGCCGCGTGCCCATCATGGCCGGCTGCGGCGCCAACTCCACTACGGAAGCCATCGAATTGGCCAAGTTTGCCAAAAACGTCGGCGCCGACTGCCAATTGCAAGTGGTGCCCTACTACAACAAGCCCACCCAAGAAGGCATGTACCAGCACTTCAAAGCCATCGCCGAAGCAGTGCCCGACTTGCCCATCATTTTGTACAACGTGCCCGGTCGTTCCGTGGCCGACATGCAGCACGACACCGTGTTGCGTTTGGCCCAAGTCCCTGGCATCGTCGGTATCAAAGAAGCCACAGGCAACATCGAACGCGCTCAGTGGCTCATTCGCGATCTGCCCAAAGAATTTGCGGTGTATTCGGGTGATGACCCCACAGCGGTTGCGCTGATGCTGTGCGGTGGCAAAGGCAATGTCAGTGTCACTGCCAACGTAGCGCCGCGTTTGATGCATGAATTGTGCGTTGCAGCGATGGCAGGCAAGGTTCAAAAAGCCATGGAAATTCAATTCAAATTGATGCCTGTGCACAAGAATTTATTTGTCGAAGCCAACCCTATCCCTGTGAAGTGGGCCATGGCCCGCATGGGACTTTGTGGCGGCACACTGCGCTTGCCCATGACCGAACTGTCAACACCTCAGCAACCTGTGGTGGAAGCCGCGTTGCGTGCAAGCGGACTCATTTAAGGAATCCTCGTGAATCGATTTGTAACTATGCCTCGTCAATTGACCACATTGGCCAGCGCTGCGGCCCTCACCTGTTTGCTTGCAGGTTGCTCTACTTTGGAAGAAAGCAAAATCGATTACAAAAGCGCCAGCCAGGCGCCTACGCTTGAGATTCCACCAGACCTCACACAATTGAAGCGCGACTCGCGTTACCAAGTGGCAGGCTCTGCCAGCGCATTGGCCAGTGCAGCAGCACCCGCAGCCCGTACCGCCAACGATGCAGGCACCGCCACCAACCAAGCGGGCGATGTCCGAATTGTGCGCAATGGCACGCAGCGTTATTTGGTCGTCCAACGCAGCGCCGATTCGGTTTGGGAACCGCTGCGCGAATTCTGGAAAGACAACGGCTTTGTGCTCACCACCGATCAGCCCGAATTGGGCATCATGGAAACAGACTGGGCCGAGAATCGCGCCAAGTTGCCCATGGACTTCGTTCGAAAAGCTGTCGGCAAAATGTTTGACTCACTCTACTCCACGGGTGAACGCGATCGCTTCAGAACACGCATTGAGCGTACCGACAAAGGCCTGGAAATTACGGTCACGCATCGCGGCATGAAAGAGATTTACACCAGTGCTTTGAAGGATCAAACAGTCTGGACACCGCGTGAAGCCGATGTGGAATTGGAAGTTGAATTCTTGCGCCGCATGATGCTGCGCCTCGGCGGACAAAACTTGTCCTCCGCTTCGACGGCTGTCGCTGCTGCTGCGCCAGCAGCCAGCACCACAACAGGCATGGCGCCTGACGTGAAGGTCACCAGGGTGAATCAATTGCCCGCCATTGAGATTCAAGATGGATTTGACCGCGCATGGCGCCGAGTCGGTGTGGCCATTGACCGCACAGGCTTTACCGTCGAAGACCGCGATCGCGCGCAAGGTGTGTTCTTTGTTCGCTATGCGCCACCCGGCACCTCCGACAAAGAACCTGGCTTTTTTGCCAAATTGTTTTCGAGCGAAAAAACCACACCAGCCTTGGCCAAATACCGCATTGCTGTCACCAGCAAGGGCGATGTTTCAACGGTTCAAGTACAAGGCGCCGATGGCATTCCAGAAAGTTCGGCCAATGCCGACAAGATCATCAAGCTGCTGGCAGACGAGATCAAATAAATCGAAAACCAAGACGAAAAAAAACCCCGCATTGCGGGGTTTTTTTGACTGCCAAGAATTACTTCTTAGGAGCTTCTGCAGGAGCAGCAGCGGCAGGTGCAGCAGCAGCGTCAGCAGGCTTGGCATCAGCAGCAGGTGCAGCTGGTGTTTCAGCAGCAGGTGCTGGTGCAGCAGCAGCGGGTGCTGGTGCAGGAGCGGCTTCTTCTTTTTTACCGCAAGCAGCCAAAGCAGCAGCAGCGATCACGGCAGCCAAAACGAGAGACTTGTTCATGATTATTTTCCTTAAAGTTAGTGAAAAAACAATTTCCGGGAAATTGTCATCAAGATTAGAATAAACCCTGTTGACAGAACAGCGAGCACTCGAGCTCTCGCTGTTCAGCCTCGGATTATAGCTTTATAAATTTCAAGTTCTTTGCGCACTGCTGGTTTCACTGTGCCACCATCCCTCTTCCCACCAAGCCTGCATTAATTCGGCCGCGTTATCACTGAGCTGAGCAGCCAAGGCCTTGGTCAAGGTCTTTTCATTGGCCAGCTTGCGCAATAACTTGGCATCTTTGCCTGCGGCCCTGAAGCTTTCGCCATTGATGAAAATGTGTTTGGCATCAAACAACATCTTGGTCCGTCGATCTAAACGGACCTGAGCTGGCCATTCAAAACTTGGGAGATCATCAAAATCTGGCGCATCAAACCACACATTGGGTTTGGGCTCGGTGAGCGACTCGCCCAGCAAGCAATTCAGAATTTGCGGATCTTTCAGGGCTTTGGCCACAGACTGGGCTGCAAATTCCTGCAAAGCTTTCGGAACGCTGGCATCTTGAATGGCGGCAGCTTGATGCGGGTCTTGGTACAGCAAATCGCTGGCGGTGCCATGGTCTTCCGTCACTTCTTCGGACAAGCCCATCAACAACTCACTGGCCAGTTCAGCACTGCGCGGCACCCTGAAACCGACCGAATAGGTCATGCACTCACTTACCGCGACACCGTCGTGTGCATAGCCAGGCGGCAAATAGAGCATGTCACCTGGATTCAAGACAAACTCGGCTTCCGGCTTGAAATCTTTCAAAATCTTGAGAGGCACACCCGCCTGCAATTCATACTTCTTTTGCCGTCCGATGCGCCATTTGCGTTGCCCATGCGCCTGCAACAAAAACACGTCGTAGCTGTCAAAGTGGGGCCCCACACCGCCACCCTCAGACGCAAAACTGATCATCAAATCGTCCAGACGTGCATCGGGCACGAAGCGAAACTGCTGCAACAAGCTGTGAACCGCGTCATTGTGCAAATCCACGCCTTGGATCAACACCGTCCAATCGGGTGTCTTCAGGGAGGGCAAGCTCTTGCGCCCCATCGGCCCTTTTTTCAAGGTCCATTTGGCGCCTTTGCGCACAATGAGACGAGACTCAACTTCTTCACTTTCAACCATCTCTAACAATTGGCTGCGCTCGATGAGCGGCTTCATGTCAGGTAGAGCTTGGCGAATCAACAAAGGCTTTTTCTGCCAGTGGCGTTTCATAAACTGTTCGGGCGTTAAGCCACCCAATAAAGTTAAAGCTGTGTTTTTTTGCATAGGAACCTGACTCAAATCGATTTCAAAACTGCGACAATTCTGGGATGGATATTACTTCTCAATGTGTGGTCGAACTGACCTGGACGCTCAAAGATACTTTGGGCGAAGTTTTGGACGAACTCGACGAGCCCGTGGCTTTCTATGTGGGCGGCCATGATTTGCTGCCCAAAATTCAAGAAGCGCTACAAGGGCACACCGTAGGTGCCAAGGTCGACTTGCACCTTGAACCCGAAGATGCCTTTGGCGATTTTGATGAAAACTTGCTTTTCTTAGAGCCGCGCGCCCTCTTCCCCAAAGACATCCAAGAAGGCCTCACCATTGAGGGCACCGCTTTGCCAGCGGCCTGCAACCCCGATGCGCCGCGCAATGTGCTTTACACCATCACAGAGATCTACCCCGAGCATGTGGTGCTAGATGGCAATCACCCTTTGTCTGGCATTGCCCTTCGTCTCAGTTTGAAGGTCAACCATGTGCGCATGGCCACAGAGCAAGAACAAGAAGCTGGCACCTGCGGCACAGGCTTTTTCAAAATTGAAATTGGTGATGCGCCAGACACAGGCGGCTTATTGCACTGAAGTGACAAATGAAGGCGTATCCGCATTTGCATGCGGATTCGCTACACAGCTCAACGTTTGCCAGTTGAGCCGTAGCCACCCTCACCGCGCTCACTCGGCGCATCAAATTCGGTCACCACATTGAAGCGTGCTTGCATCACAGGCACGATGACCATTTGAGCAATGCGCTCCATGGGCTGGATCGTGAAGGCTTCTTGACTGCGGTTCCAGCAACTCACCATGAGGGGACCTTGGTAATCGCTGTCGATCAAACCAACCAAGTTGCCGAGCACAATGCCGTGCTTGTGCCCCAAACCTGATCGCGGCAACAACATGGCGGCATAGCCGGGATCTTTGAGGTACACCGACAAGCCTGTTGAAATCAATTGCCAAGCATTGGGCTGCAGGGTGATGGGCGCATCCAAGCAGGCGCGCAAATCGAGACCGGCACTGCCCGGTGTGGCGTAGGCAGGCAATTGATCGGCCATGCGAGGGTCTAAGATTTTGACGTCAACGTTCATCATGATGGGTAAGCGCTCAGAATTTGCTCGAAGTGAAAGCGTTCAGGGTGTGCGAAGGCGGCTGGCAATGTCTTGAATCAAATCATGTGCCAACTTGGTTTTGGTATCGCGCGGAAGTTCTTTGGCGCCCTGTGCATCCACCAACAACAAAGCATTGTCATCTTGACCAAAGGTGCTGGGGCCAATGTTGCCCACCAACAAAGGCACACCTTTGCGCGCGCGTTTGGCGGTGGCATGCGCCAGCAGGTCATGGCTCTCGGCTGCAAAGCCGACGCAATACAACTCGCCACTTTGTGCACGGAGTGACTTGGCGATGGTGGCCAAAATATCAGGGTTCTCAACAAAGCTGAGTTCAGGTGTTTCACCCGAGCCGTCTTTCTTGATTTTTTGATCAGCGGCCAAGGCTGGACGCCAATCGGCCACCGCAGCGGCCGCAATGAAGACGCTGGCATGAGGTGCAGCGTGGTTAACAGCATCGTGCATTTGCAATGCAGATCGCACATCCACACGCAACACCCCACGTGGCGTAGGCAAACTGACGGGCCCAGCGACCAAGGTGACCTTGGCGCCAGCGTGCTGCGCTGCACGGGCAATGGCAAAACCCATTTTGCCGCTCGACAAATTGGTAATGCCGCGCACGGGGTCAATGGCTTCGTAGGTGGGACCTGCGGTAATTAACACCTGTCGGCCCGCCAACACTTTGGGGGTCCAAAAAGCGCGCAGCTCTTCGACAATTTCCTCGGCCTCCAGCATGCGGCCGTCACCGGTTTCGCCGCAAGCCTGATCGCCTTGTCCTACATCTAGGACATGCGAACCATCGGCCTTCAATTGCGCCACATTGCGCTGGGTGGCTGGATGCGCCCACATTTCGCGGTTCATGGCGGGCGCCAATATCAAGGGGACCTTTTGCAGGGGTCTGGCCAGGCACATCAGGCTGAGCAACTCATCGGCCTTGCCATGAATCAGTTTGGCCATGAAATCGGCACTGGCCGGTGCAATCAAAATGGCGTCGGCTTCGCGGCTCAAATTGATGTGCGCCATGTTGTTGCCCTCACGGGCATCCCATTGCGAGGTGTAGACAACTTGGCCAGACAAGGCTTGCATGGTGACGGGGGTGATGAAATGGGCTGCAGCCTCGGTCATCACCACTTGCACTTGCGCACCCGCCTTGACCAGCGAACGACAAAGCTCCGCCGCTTTGAAGCAGGCGATGCCGCCAGTGAGTCCTAAAACAATGCGTTTTCCGTGCAAATCGTTCATGTTCGGCAATGTAGCAGATCAGGAGACCTTTATAATCTCGTTTTCCATCCCCCGGGTGCTCAGCATCCCGTCCTGGACATGACCAAATTCGTCTTCGTCACCGGTGGTGTGGTGTCTTCCCTGGGTAAGGGAATTGCCTCCGCCTCTCTCGCCGCGATCCTTGAATCGCGC